>NZ_JBSFTS010000008.1:0-204220 GCF_053591375.1 Streptomyces sp. NPDC003034 | reverse complement strand
ACCCGACGATCTTCCGATCTGCTTGAACGCCTCGAAGATCACCAGCATCTTGCTGGCCGCGATGCCGATCCCGGTGTCGGTCACCGGGAGCTGTGCGAGCTCCCGGGGCACGGTCACGCCCGGCCGCGGCCGGCGCCGGCCCGCCGGTCCCGGTGGGCCGGTGGGCCGGTGGGCCGGTGGCTGACGCTCAGAACGCTCCGGCTAGCGGAAGACGCCGGTGTGGCCCAGCGAGTAGCGGCCGGGCTGCGGGTAGACGGCGAGACCGTGGGGACCGCCTCCCACCGGGATCCGGGCGAGCTGCTTGCCGCTGGCGGTGTCGATCGCGTAGACCTCGGAGTCGTAGCGCCCCGACAGCCACAGCACCCGGCCGTCGGCGGAGACGCCGCCCATGTCGGGGCTGCCACCGTCGGGCAGCACCCACTTCTTCGTGAGCCTGTTCTCCTTGAAGTCGAAGACGGAGATGGTCCCCTCGCCCCGGTTGGGGACGTACATCTCCTTGGAGTCACGGCTGATGTACAAGCCGTGGCAGCCCTTTCCGGTGAGCAGCAGCTTCGGCGTGTCGAACTTGTCGCCGCTGAGCACCCACATGCCGTGCGCCATCATGTCCGCGACGTAGAAGGTCTTTCCGTCCGGCGAGACCTTGACGTCCTGCGGCATGGCCCCCTCGAACGGCAGTTTCTGCTGACCGACGACCTCCATCCGCTCCGTGTCGACCTTGAGGAGTTCGCCGGAGAACTCGCAGCTGACGATGAAGTAGCGGCCGTCGGCGGAGAAGTCGGCGTGATTGACGCCGTAACAGGTCACGGGGACGGTTTTCACGCGTTCCATCGTGTGCGGATCGCGGAAGACCAGCTCCCTGTCCATCGACGCCATGACGATCGCGTACTTGCCGTTGGGCGTGAAGTACAGGTTGTACGGGTCGTGCACCTCGACGGGCTTTCCGGCCTCGCCGGTGGCCGGATTGATCGGGGTGAGGGTGTGGCCGCGGTTGTTGTTGACCCACAGGGTCTTCAGGTCCCAGGAGGGCACGACGTGCTGGGGCTGGACGCCGACCGGGATGGTGTCGATGACCTGGTACGTCGCCGGATCGATGACCGACACCGTGTTGGAGTTGGTGTTCGGCACGTAGATGCGCGGCGGGAAGTCCTTGACCACCGGGGAGAGGTTGCCGGGCCGGTTGGCCGCGTAGATGTCGTTGGGGTCGAGGACCGGCGGCATGCCGGGCAGGCCCGGCGGGACGGCGGGGATCGCCTTGGCGGGCTCGGCCGGGCCCTTGGAGCCGCGTGCCTCGGCGGATCCCTCGTCGGCTGATCCGCAGCCGGCCAGGGCGGCGAGGACCAGACCGGCCAGCAGCACGGCGGCCTTCCGGGGAAGGCGGGTGGTCGTCATGGGGTCAGCAGCTCCGTGGTGGTCACCGCGCTCAGCTTGCGGCGCGCGAGTTCTTCGAGGAGGGGCGGCATCGCGGCGACCGTGTCCGCGTAGCCGAAGTGCAGGCTCACCACCGATCCGCTGCGGATCGTCCCGGTGACGGTGCGGATGACGGCCGCGGCGCCGGGCGAGGTGAAGTCGAGGGAGTCCACGTCGTACGAGAGGACGTGCGGGTAGCCGGCCCGGCCGGCCAGTCTCTGGACGAGCGGGGTGGCGTACTGGGTCTGGGAGGGCCGGAACCAGGTGCCGATGGAACCGGTGAGGCGCTTGATCCGCTGCGCGCAGCCGGTGATCTCGGCGTAGGCCTCCTCGGCGGGCAGGGAGTTGATCGCCAGGTGGCGCTGGGTGTGGTTGCCCAGCTCGTGGCCGCCGTCCAGGATCCGGCGGGCCATGGCCGGGTACGCGTCGAGCCAGCCGCCGATCGCCAGTACGGTGACCCGCGCGCCCGCTCTTTCGGCCTCGGCCAGCACCGCCCGGGCGATGGCCGGGTCCCCGTTGCCGTGGAAGGTCAGGGCGACCCGGGGACGGTCGCGCGGACCGTGGCCGATCTCCACGGGCTGTCCGGGGAACCGGCGCGGCGCGGCCGGGGCGGCCTGCGCCCGCCGGGCCGCTCCGGTCGGGCCCGGGGGCGCGGCGGAGGGAGGGGCCGCGGGACGCCCCTCCCCACAGGCGGCGGTGAGGCCGACCACGGCGGCGGCGCCGGCGAGCAGGGCGGCGCGGCGACCTGGAAGTGAGAGCACCTGCCCATTTAAGGGGTGTATGGCCTGGAAGATGATGATTGACCCAATTAGGGATATTCGCCGAGGCGGCCTCCGGGGCGGTCCGTCCGCTATGTGATCAACGATTCACGCAGAGCGGTCGATGGTTATTCATTGATTGCTAGGTGGGTGCGCCATCTCACCTAGGATTTAGGGAGAAACTCTTAGTATTTGCACACTTATGTCCGAGTATGGACTTTTGGCGTTCGAGCCCTCGTCTGCCATAGTCGGAATCACGGCTTCCCATTGACCCGAGCGAAGTCGCCACGCCGAGGATCACACCCCCATCGATCCTCGGCGCACCCATGAAGCCCCCGCCCCGCCCACCACGGCGAACAGGGGGCTTCAGGCGTTCTGGCGGTCGGCGACCCGCATCTCGAACCAGGTGATCTTCCCGCGCGGCAGCAGATCGGCGCCCCAGCGGTCGGAGAGCTTGTCGACGAGGAACAGGCCCCGGCCGGTGGTGTCCAGCTCGTGAACCGGCA
The DNA here is from genome assembly GCF_053591375.1 of Streptomyces sp. NPDC003034. Taxonomy (NCBI): domain Bacteria; kingdom Bacillati; phylum Actinomycetota; class Actinomycetes; order Kitasatosporales; family Streptomycetaceae; genus Streptomyces; species Streptomyces sp. NPDC003034. The sequence continues at coordinate 201,549 of NZ_JBSFTS010000008.1, read as the reverse complement.
TCAGGCAGGGCAGCCCGCGCGAGGGGTCGCGCACCTCCACCCGGATCCAGCCGCGCCGTCGCAGTATCCGTAAACCGAAGGAGCGGGCTCCGGTGTGCCGCACCGCGTTGCCGACGAGCTCCGAGACCAGCAGCACCGCGTGTTCGGCGATCTGCGGCGACAGGCCCCAGAGGCGGACCACCACGCACTGGGTGAGCCGGCGAGCGGTGCTCGCCGACTCGGGCGTGGACGGCAGCGTCACTTCCGCGTCGGCCGGGCTCCCGTACAACTCCACGGCCTTGACACCCTGTTCGTCCTCAAGCGCCGCCGTGAGCCGTACGGCCGAAGCACTCCCGCGCTGCCGCGGCTGTTCCACACCCTCCAGGCCCGCCATGGACCCATCATGGACGGCCGACCCGCCCCTCCGGGCCGTTCCGCGGGAAAACACCCGCCGGGGCGGGCGGTCCGATGCGACGCCAAGCCCTCCGCCGAGGACGACGGGTTCTCACCCGGGCCGACTTGACCTGCGGTCACATACGGCAGGGAGTCGATCACGGTGAGTGCGTCACCCGCTGCGCTTAAGGCTCTCTTAAGGCCTGGCTAATCCACTCCTAAGGGCTGTCCCGTCATCCCCGGTGGACAGCGCGCGGCGTCAGGTGCGGTGCATCGCAAGGCGGAGGAGCGTCCTCATACTGGGCGCATTCGGGCGCTGGCGACAACGCGGCGAAGTGCCGTAGCTGTCGTCGTGCGCCCGCCGGGGATGACGGGACAGCCCTTGGGAAGGACCTCCCGGCGGTCAGACGAACTTCGCCTTGCCGGGGCCCTCTTCGACGAAGCTGCGCATGCCGCGCTCGCGGTCCTCGGTCGCGAACAGCCCCACGAACCAGTTGCGTTCGATGGTCAGTCCCGTGTCGATGTCGGCCTCCAGGCCGGCGTCCACGCACTCCTTGGCGGCGCGCAGCGCGATCGCGGGGCCCTGGGCCAGCCGGGCGGCCCAGGCGTGCGCCTGCTCGTACACCTCGGCGGCGGGCACGACCCGGTCGACCAGCCCCAGGGCCAGCGCCTCGTCGGCCTTCACCATGCGGCCGGTGAAGATGAGGTCCTTGGCCCTGGACGGACCGATCAGCCGGGACAGCCGCTGCGTTCCGCCCGCGCCCGGGATCAGGCCGAGCAGGATCTCGGGCTGGCCGAGCTTGGCGTTGTCGGCGGCGATCCGGTAGTCGGCGCACAGCGTGAGCTCGCAGCCGCCGCCCAGGGCGTAGCCGGTGACGGCGGCGACGACGGGCTTGGGGATCCGGGCCACGGCGGTGAAGGCGTCCTGGAGCGCGCGGGACCGGGCGATCATCGCCGCGTGGTCCATCGCCTGCATCTCCTTGATGTCCGCGCCGGCCGCGAACACCTTCTCACCGCCGTAGAGGATGACCGCGCGGACGTCGGCGCGGTCGGTGGCCTCCACCGCCAGCTCGCGCAGCCGGTCCTGGGTGGCGATGTCCAGGGCGTTCATGGGCGGCCGGTCCAGGCGGATGGTGCCGACGCCTTCGGAGACTTCGAGAGAGATGGTCATACAGCGGAGGTTAGTGGCCGGGGGGGACCGGGGTCTGCCCCGCACGGGCACGGAACGCGCGGTGGCCCGGTGCTGTGGGTCACAGCACCGGGCCACCGGGTCCCCGTACGGACGGGGCTACTTGATCCACTCCGCCCACGGCATGTTCCAGCCGTTGAGGCCGTTGTCCGGGGCGATCTGCTTGTCCTTCGAGTTCTTCACGATGACCACGTCGCCGATCAGGGATTCGTTGAAGAACCAGGCCGCGGGCTGGTTCCCGTCACCCGCGCCGCGCACGTCGCGCAGGCCGATGCAGCCGTGGCTGACGTTCTCCGAGCCGAAGGTGCCGGCGGAGGCCCAGTAGTTGCCGTGGACGAAGGTGCCCGAGTTCGACAGCCGCATGGCGTGCGGGACGTCGGAGATGTCGTACTCGCCGCCGAAGCCGACGGTCGCGCCGTTCATCCGCGTCACCTTGTACTTCTCGCTGATGACCATCTGACCGTTGTAGGTGGTCGTCGCCGGGGCGCCCGCGGTGATCGGGATGTTCTTCAGGAGCTGCCCGTCGCGGACGACCTCCATCTGCTTGGTGCTCGCGTCGACCGTGGAGATCTGGGAGCGGCCGATGGTGAAGGTGACCGTCCGGGTCTGCTTGCCGTACACGCCGGGGCGGCCTTCGACTCCGTCGAGGGCGAGCTTCACGGTGACCTTGGTGCCCGCGGCCCAGTAGTTCTCGGGGCGGAAGTCGAGGCGGTCGTTGCCGAACCAGTGGCCCTCGATCGGCACGGACGGCTCGGCCGTCACGGTGATGGCCTTCTCGACGGCCTCGGGGTTGGTGATCCCGCGGGTGAAGTTGATGGAGACCGGCATGCCCACGCCGACGGTGGAGCCGTCCTCGGGGGTGTAGTGGCCGATGAAGGTGTTCGTCGGGGTCAGCGTGGTGAAGCTGGTGTCCTTGGCCGACTCCCGGCCCGCTTCGTCCTTGGCGACCGCGTGCACCTTGTACTCGGTGGCGGAGGCGAGGTGCCGGGCGGGCTCCCAGCTCGTGCCGTCGTCGGCGAGCTTGCCCTCGACCGCGTTGCCCTTGGTGTCGGCGACGGTCACCGTGGTGAGCTTGCCGCCGGTGCTCGTTATCTTCAGGACGCCGCTGGTGGCGACCTCCTTGGCGCCGTCGTCCGGCTTGACGCTCACCACGGCCTTGGACGCCTCGGTACCGGTCTTGCCGCTGCCGCCGCCCTCCCCCTTGTCGCCGCCGCCCCCGGCGGCTGCGCCGCCGCCGCAAGCGGTGGTGAACAGCAGGGCCGCCCCCAGCAGGAGGGCCGGCAGGCCGGTGCGGGCGCGGCCGCGTATCGGCTGCAGGTTCACTCGTGTTCTCCCCATGTCCCCCGCGCGCGGACAGTCGCGCGCTTGCCGACAGGTAATCACACGGCGGGATCACGAAGAGCCACGGTCTTGTCACCGTTCCGTCCCAAGTGCCGGGGCCGGCGCCGGGGCCGGCCCGGTCACGGGGGGGCCGACACCCTCACACGAGGGCGGAGCCGGCGACCCAGTCGGCCCAGGACATGTTCCAGCCGCCGAGCCCGTTGTCCGGGGCCACCGTCTTGTCCTGCGAGTTCACCACCTCCACCACGTCTCCGATGAGCGTCCGGTCGAAGAACCAGCCGGCCGGGGTGTCGGAGCCACCGCCCTTGTCGTCGCGCAGGCCCACGCACCCGTGGCTCATGTTGCTGTTGCCGAAGGTGTCGGGACTGAGCCAGTAGTTGCCGTGCAGGAAGGTGCCGGAGCTGGTGAGCCGCATGGCGTGCGGGACGTCGGGGATGTCGTACTCGCCGCCGAATCCGACGGTCTGGCCGTTCATCCGGGTGACGTCGAAGAGCTCCATCACCACCATCTTCCCGTTGTACGTCTTCGTCTTGGGGGCGCCGGCGCTGATCGGCACGGTCGAGAGCAGCTGCCCGTCCCGGCGGACCTCCATGGTGTGCGCGGCCGCGTCCACGGTGGAGATCTGGGAGCGGCCGATCGTGAAGCCGATGGTCTTGTCCTGGATACCGTACGAACCGTTGGCGCCCTGGACGTCGCGCAGCTTCATCTTCACGGTGACCCGGGTGCCCGGCTTCCAGTACTCCTTGGGCCGGAAGTCGAGCCGGTCGTCGCCAAACCAGTGGCCGACGACCTCGACGGCCGGGTCGGAGGTGACGGTGATGGCCCGCTCGACCTCCGCCCGGTGCTCGATCGACCGGTTGAAGTTGAAGGAGATGATCATGCCGGTGCCGACGGTGGAGCGGTTCTCGGGCTTGAAGTAGCCGATGAACCGTTCCTCGGGCACGTAGGTGGTGAAGCTGGTGTGCCGGGCCTGGCGGCGGTTGTGCCCGTCGCGGGCGACCGCGTCCACGGTGTACTTGGCTGCCAGCGCGAGCCGGCCGGCCTCCGGATCGGGGCTCCAGCTGAGCCCGTCCGCCGCGATGGAGCCGGGGACCCGCTCCTCCTGGGCGTCCTCCACCTTGGTGACCACGACCCGCTCCAGGCGGCCCTCGGGCACGGTGACCATGAGCCGGCCGTCGGCCGCGACCCCCTTGGCGTTGTCCTCGGGGGTGATCCGGATGGCCTCGTCCGGCGACCGGGGTTTGCCGGGGAGCTGGATCTCGATCGGGGATCCGCCGTCCTCGGTGCATCCGGCCAGGCCGCCCAGGAGGCCCACCCATGCCGCCACGGCCGCCAAGCCCGCCCCTGCCCGCCTCGTCAGAAATGTCACGCCCCCTCAACGATCGCGCCCCTCCGGGGGAAACGTGAGTGCGGCGCACGTTCCGGGGAGAACCATGGGGGCAGAACAGTGTGAAGGACCAGACGGGGGCGGGCCCGGGCCGGGACGCCGGGGCGCACTCCCCAGGTCCTGTCCGGGCGGTCCTCGCGGACCGGCCCCCGTGCGGGGGCCCGCGAGGACCGCCCGGACAGGACCTGACCCCCGACGGTACCCAGAGCCGTGGAGGCGGGCAGTGTCGAGCGCAGCCGAGCAAGAGGCGGTGGAAGCCGTCGGGAACGCCGGGGACGCCACGAGCGCGGTGCGGAGCAGCGGCGAGGCCGCGCCCGTACCGCGTACCGATGGCCGGACGGACGGTCAGGAGGACGCAGAAGGGCCCGGCGGGCCAAGCGGGCCGGACCGGCCGGACGGCCGCAGGAACGGCCAGTCGAACGGCTCGCCGAACGGCCTGACGAACGGCCAGGTCAAGGGGCAGGTCAACGGGCAGGCGCCCAAGGCCTCCGCCCGCCCGGGACCACCGGTGTGGCCGGGATCCGCCCATCCCCTGGGCGCCCGTTTCCACATCGGTCCGGGCGGCACGGCGGGCACCAACTTCGCCGTGTGGGCGCAGGGCGCGGAGGCGGTGGAGCTCTGCCTCTTCGACCCGCCGGGGCCCGGTGGCACCGAGGCCGCGGAGACCCGGTGCGCGCTGACCGAGCTGACGCACGAGATCTGGCACGGCTTCGTGCCGGGCGTGCGCCCCGGGCAGCGGTACGGATTCCGTGTGCACGGCCGCTGGGACCCCTGGACGGGCATGCGGCACAATCCGGCGAAGCTGCTGCTGGATCCGTACGCCCGGGCCGTGGACGGGGACTTCACGCTGCCGCCGGAGGTGTACGGGCACGTCCGCGACTGGCCGCAGCAGTACATCGCCGACACGGTGCGCGACGACCGGGACTCGGCGCCGTACGTCCCCAAGGGGGTCGTGGTCCACGATGACGACGACTGGGCGGACGACATCCGGCCGAAGACCCCCTGGGCCGATTCGGTGATCTACGAGCTGCACGTGCGCGGCTTCACGATGCGCCATCCGGGTATTCCCGAGCAGCTGCGGGGCACGTACGCGGGCCTCGCCCACCCGGCGGCGATCGAGCACCTGGTCCAGCTCGGCGTGACGGCGGTCGAGCTGCTGCCGGTGCACCAGTTCGCGCACGAGGACCACCTGCTGCGCCGCGGGATGCGCAACTACTGGGGCTACAACTCGGTCGGCTACTTCGCCCCGCACGCCGGATACTCCGCCTCCGGTACGGCCGGGCAGCAGGTCGGGGAGTTCAAGCGGATGGTCCGGGCCCTGCACGCGGCCGGCATCGAGGTCATCCTCGACGTGGTCTACAACCACACGGCGGAGGCGGGCGAGCTCGGTCCGACGCTGTCGCTGCGCGGCATCGACAACCGGGGCTACTACCGGCTCCAGAACGACCAGCGCCGGTACGCGGACTACACGGGCTGCGGGAACACCCTCCACGCAGGGCGCCCGCACGTACTGCGCCTCATCACCGACTCCCTGCGGTACTGGGTGACGGAGATGGGGGTGGACGGATTCCGCTTCGACCTGGCGGCGGCGCTGGCCCGCTCGATGCACGACGTGGACATGCTCTCGCCGTTCCTGGCGGTCATCGCCCAGGACCCCGTGCTGCGGCGGGTCAAGCTGATCGCCGAGCCGTGGGACGTGGGCTCCGGGGGCTACCAGGTGGGGGCGTTCCCGCCCCTGTGGACGGAGTGGAACGACCGCTACCGGGACGCCGTACGGGACTTCTGGCGGGGCGCGCTGCCCGACGTGCGGGACCTGGGCTACCGGCTGTCCGGGTCGAGCGACCTGTACGCCTGGGGCGGGCGGCGCCCGTACGCCTCGGTGAACTTCGTGACCGCGCACGACGGTTTCACCTTGCGCGACCTCGTGAGCTACGAGCGCAAGCACAACGAGGCCAACGGGGAGGAGAACCGGGACGGGACCAACGACAACCGGTCGTGGAACTGCGGCGCCGAGGGCGAGACGGACGACGCGGGGATCGCGGCACTGCGGCGGCGGCAGCTGCGCAACCTGCTGACGACGCTGCTGCTGTCGACGGGCGTGCCGATGCTGGTGGCGGGGGATGAGTTCGGGCGCACGCAGGACGGCAACAACAACGGCTACTGCCAGGACAACGAGCTGGGGTGGGTGGACTGGTCGCTGCTGGAGGATCCGGCCTGGCAGGAGCTGTTCGCCCTGACCCGGCGGCTGATCTCGCTGCGCTTCACGCATCCGGTGCTGCGGCGGCGGGCGTTCTTCTCCGGTCGGCCGCAGGCGGCGGACGGGCTGCGGGACCTGGCCTGGTTCACCTCGCAGGGCGCGGAGATGACCGAGCGGGACTGGTACGCGCCCGCCGCCTCGCTCGGGATGTACCTGTCCGGGCGGGACATTCCGGGCCGCGACGAACGGGGCCGCCAGGTGACGGACGACAGCTTCCTGGCGCTGCTGCACGCCGGGGACGGGCCGGTGGACTGGGTGCTGCCGGGAGCGCCGTGGGCGACGGCCTACGAACTGGTGCTGGACACCTCCCGCGAGGACCAGGCGGCCCCGCCGGACAGCCGCCACCGGGCGGGGCAGCCGCTGACGGTCCCGGCCAGGTCGGTGATGCTGCTGAGGGTGGTGAGCTGACCCCGGGATCCCCGGGACCTCGGCTGCGCCGCTGGTGGCGGCGGCGCTCGTGGCCGTCGCGCGTCCGTCCGGACCGCTGCTTCCGGACGTACGGGTACATCCCGAGCGGCCACCGCCGTCCGCCCTGCGATGATGTGCCCGTCGTACACGCGTGCGCCTGGACGCGCGTGCCGTCGAGGGGGTCAGGGGTGCGCATGGGGAGAGTCGGAACCGCGCTGCGGGAGCTGCGCGGGGCGCAGAAGCCGGCGAAGGGCGTATCGCTCTATTCGCGGTACGCCAATCGGCCCGCCGGGCGGTACCTGGCCGCCGGCTCCTACGCGCTGGGGCTCAGCCCGAATCAGGTGACGCTGGTCAGCGCCGCCTTCAGCTTCGCCGCCGCGGCGGCGCTCGCCCTGGCCGCGCCCTCGTGGGGGCTGGGGATCGCGGTGTGGGCGTTGCTCGCGGCCGGCTTCGCCTTCGACTCGGCGGACGGCCAACTGGCCCGGCTGCGCGGGGGCGGCAGCGCCGCGGGCGAATGGCTGGACCACGTCGTCGACTGCGCCAAGCTGACGGCGCTGCACACCTGCGTGCTGATCGCCTTCTACCGCTTCCCCGAGGCGTACGGGACCGGCGCCGACGGGTGGCTGCTGGTGCCGCTGGGCTTCCAGTTCGCCGCGGTCGTCACCTTCTTCGGCGGGCTGCTGACCGAGAAGCTCAAGCCCCGGCCGGCGCCGGGAAGTCCCGCCGCCGCCCCCTCGACCCTGCGCGCGGTGGCGTTGCTGCCGGTGGACTACGGGGTGTTCTGCCTGGTCTTCCTGCTGCTCGGCGGCGGGGAGCTGTTCCGCTGGGCGTACGCGGGCTTCGGCGCGGTGGCCGGGCTCTTCCTGCTCGCCTTCCTCGCGAAGTGGTTCCGGGAGCTCAGCGCAGTTCGGCGGTGAGCGGTCCTTGCTGCTGGTGCGGTCCGGCGAGCGCGTCCAGTGCCCGGCGCAGCTGGGTGCTGGAGGTGTGCACGGTGTAGGGGAAGTAGACGACCTCGACGCCGTGCGCGGCGAAGTCCCGCTCCAGCCGGTCGCCCTTGGGGGTGCCGCGCCAGTCGTCGCCCTTGAAGATGACGTCGAAGCGGACCTGCTTCCAGGTCTCCACCTTGTCCGGGACGGTCTCGACGAAGGCGGCGTCCACGTACTTCACACTGCGGACGATCTCCAGCCGCTCGACGAGCGGGATCATCGGGCGGCGCCCCTTGGCCAGTTCGGCCATTTCGTCGGACACCACTCCGGCCACCAGGTAGTCGCACTGACTGCGCGCGTGGCGGAGGATGTTGAGATGTCCGATATGGAACAGGTCGTAGGCACCCGGGGCATAGCCGACCCGGTACGCCCCGGGGAGGCTCCGCCGCGCGGGCACGCCAAGGTCCGACATGTCCTGCTCCATCATTCGTTACCCCCCAGAAGCCACACCCCCCGGTGTGGCGGATTAGCAGACAATAGCGTGCACGTTCCCCACCATGCGGGTGAACGAATAGGGTGACGTGCGCACCATCCAGGGGAGAAGGGGACGCTCAGTGTCCATATCCGGTCACCGGCGCCTGCTGCTGGTCTCCACCAATTACGCTCCGGAACACGCGGGGATCGGGCCCTACGCCACCCAGATAGCGGAGCACTGGGCGGATCTCGGCCACGAGACGCATGTCCTCGCCGGAATGCCGCACTATCCGGCCTGGTCGCTGGAGCCGCAGTACAAGGGGGCGCTGCGGCGCACGGAACAGCGCGCGGGGGTCACCGTACACCGGCGCGCGCACACCGTACCGCCGCGCCAGACCGCCGTGAAGCGGGCCCTGTTCGAAGGATCGATCCTGCTGCACGGCTCCGTGGCCCCGCCCCGGATGCCGAGGCCGGACGCGGTCCTGGCGCAGATGCCGAGCCTGGCCGGCGGGGTCCTCGCCGCCCGGCTGGCGGCGAGGTGGAAGGTCCCGTACGTCCCGGTCGTCCAGGACCTCATGGGCGCCGCCGCCGCGCAGAGCGGGATCAGCGGCGGCGACAAGGCCGCCGCGATCGCCGGCCGCGCCGAGGCGTACGCCCTCAAGCGGGCCACGCTCGTCGGCGTCATCCACGAGACCTTCGTGGACCGGGTCGTCGGCATGGGCGTGGACCCGCGGAAGATCCGCCTCGTCCCCAACTGGTCGCACGTCGCCGTGCCCACCAAGCCGCGCGGCGAGACCCGGCGCCACCTCGGCTGGGCGCCCGGCCAGACGGTCGTCCTGCACTCCGGCAACATGGGCCTCAAACAAGGCCTCGAAGTCCTCGTCGGCGCCGCCCGGCTGGACCCGAGCGTCCGTTTCGTCCTCATGGGAGACGGCAGCCGGCGCGCGGCGCTGGCGGAACTCGCGGCAGACGTACCGAATCTGGACATCATGCCCCCTGCCGCTGACGGCGAGTTCCCGGATATCCTCGCGGCGGCGGACGTCCTCGCGGTCACGCAGCGCGCGGCCGTACTGGACATGAGCGTGCCGTCGAAGCTCACCTCCTACTTCCAGACGGGCCGGCCCGTCGTCGCGTCCGTCGCGGCGCAGGGCGGCACCGCCCAGGAGGTGGAACGTTCGGGCGCGGGGGTGCTCGTGGCGCCGGAAGACCCCCAGGCCCTGCTGAAGGCCGTACGGTCCCTGGCCGAGGACCCGGCGGCGGCGGACGCGCTGGGAGCGGCCGGGCCCCGCCACGTGGCGGCCCACCTGAGCCGTGAGGCGGGCCTGGCCCGCATCGACGCACTGATGGACGAAGCACTTGGGGGTCGCCAGCCGTGATCGAGACCAACCGGTCGGCAGCGGCCCCCGCCGAAGACGAGCCCGACCTCCTGCGGGACCAGTTCCGCCAGCTCCTGCGCTACCGGCGGCTCATCGGCGCGGGCATCGGCATCGGGCTGCTGGGCGGCGTCTACCTGGGCATCTCCACCGCCGACACCTACGTCGCGACCGCGGACATCGTCCTGCGCGCGCCCACCGACGACCCGTTCAACCCGAGCCTCGCCCCCGACAAGGCGATCAACATCGGCTCGGAGCGCCAGGTCGCGCTCAGCTCGTCCATAGCCAACGAGGCCGCCAAGAAACTCGGCGTGTCTGCGGCCGATTTCGCCGCCCTGCGCAGCGGCCTGCAGGTGACCAACCCGCCGCAGAGCATGGTGCTCCGCTTCACCTACACCGCGGCCTCCCCCAAGGAGGCCGCCAAGCGCGCCAACGCGATGACCGACGCCTACCTGCTCAAGCGGCAGGAAGCCCTCGACCTCACCCGCGACCAGATGGTCAAGGGCTACAAGGCCCAGCGCGACCCCGTCGCCAAGCAGCTCGACGAGCTGTCCAAGGAGATCGCCCGGATGCCGGCCGGCGCCGCGCGCGACGCCGCCACCTCCACCCGGACCGACCTGCAGAGCGAGGTCGGCCGCTACAACGGCAGCATCACCAAGCTCGAAGCCCTCGACATGACCCCGGGCCGGGTCACCAGCCAGGCCGTCCCGCCCTCGGCGCCCGACGGTCCGGGCATCCCCATGTCGCTCGCGCTCGGCGCGGCCGTGGGGCTCGCGCTGGGTCTGCTCGCCGCCTGGGTGCGGCTCGTCTTCGACCCCGCGCCGCGCTCCGAGGGCGATGTGGCGCGGGCCCTGCGAGCGCCCGTACTGGGCTCCCTGCCGCGGGACAAGACCGGTGGGGGCCCGCTGCTCGCCGCCGGTGAGGCCGATCCGCGGCTCGCCGAGGAGTACCGCTCGGTGGCCTTCCGCCTCGCCTACGACTCCCGCTTCGCCGACCGGCGCCGGCTGCTCGTCGTCGCCCCGCGCGGCAGCAGCGAGACCGCCGCCGCGGTGGCGGTGAACCTCGCCGCCTCCTTCGCGGAGACCGGCAAGAACGTCCTGCTCATCGAGGCCGACCTGCGCACCCCGGTTCTGGCCAGCCAGCTGCCGACCGAAGCGGACGGCCGGCCGCGCCGGAACCAGCCACCCGGCGGGCCGGCCGCCGAGGGGCGCCCCGGCCAGGCCGCGGACTCCGAATGGCCGGCCGGACGCCAGCTCGTCGTGGACGCCGGTGAGTCGGGGGCCTTCGACCTGATCCCGGGCGAGCGGGCCCGCAACGTGGCCCGCGCCCTGACCTCCCCGCGCGCCACCCGGCTGATCTCCGAGGCCGACTCCCCCAACTCCACCGTCGTCGTACTGGCGCCGCCCGTGCTCTCGTACGCCGACGCCCTCGCCCTCGTCGACCGCGTCGACGGCGTCCTGGTGGTCTGCGACCCGCGCGCCGTCCACCGCACCGACCTGTCCCGGATCCGCGAACTGATCAGCGGCGCCGGCGGTACCGTGCTCGGCGCGGTGCTGCACGCGCCGCTGCCCGGCGAGAAGCGCGGCCGCGGCAAGGGCTCTGACGGCGCGCCCGGCCCGGCCGGCGCCGCCCCGTGGCCTTCCGAGCCGCAGCCGATCCCGTACGAGGTGGCCCGGGCCGAGCAGCACATCCCGGGCGACGGCACCGACACGGTGGCGCTGCGCACGGTCCGCACGGGCCGGCGGTGAGCCGGCGCGGCCTCGCGGCGGTCGCGTCGGTTCTGGACCAGGCCGCCTCCAGCGCCACGAACATCCTGGTGCTGGTGCTGGCCGCCCGGCTGTCCTCGGCGTCCGGCTTCGCGGACTTCTCGATGGTGTACGTGACCTTCAGCGTGCTCCTCGGACTGAACATGGCCTACGTCGGCCAGAGCCTCGTACTGGAGAAGGGCCCGGGCCTCGGGGCGGCCTGCCGCTCCTCCGTCGCCTTCACCGCGGCGGCGTCGGCCGCGGCCGGGGCGGCGCTGGCCCTCGTCGGCCTGCTGGTGCCCGGAGCTGCGGGCCGGGCCTTCCTCGCCCTGGGCTTCGTCCTGCCGCTGGTCCTGCTCCAGGACGGCCTGCGGTACTGCTTCTCCGCGCTGCGGACGCCCGAGCGGGCGCTCGCCGCCGACGCGCTGCGGCTGGTGTGCGTGGTCGCGGCGCTCGCCCTTCAGCCCGAAGGGGCCTCGGCGGGACGGCTGGTGCTGGTGTGGGGCCTGTCCGCGCTGCCTGCGCTGACGCTCGGACTGTGGCTGCTGCGGCCGTACGTGCGCGGTGCGCGTGTCTCCTTGCGCCCGTACCTGCTCCGGGGCCACCTCGGGCGGCGGTTCGCGGTCGAGTTCGCGGTGGGCAACGGCTCCAGCCAGCTCGCGGTGCTGGGCCTCGGCGTCTTCGCCACACCGCTGGCGGTCGGCGCGCTGCGGGGGGCGACCACCGTCTTCGGGCCGCTGAACGTGCTGTTCAACTCCGCGAACGCCTTCGCCCCTCCGGTGCTGGGGGGCCTCAACGGCAAGCGAGCCACGGTCCGGGCGACGGCTCTGCTGGGCCTCGTGCTGGCGGCGGTCGGCGCGGGCTGGGCGACCGTCCTGTGCCTGCTGCCCGACCGGCCGGGCCGCGAACTCCTGGGCGACACCTGGGGGGCGGCGGCCGCACTGCTGCCCGCGACGGGTGTCCAGTACGCCGTGATGGGGCTGGGGACCTGCGGGCTGCTCACGCTGCGGGTGCTCGCGCCGAAGGCCACGCTCTCCTTGCAGGTGGTCTTCTCGCTGCTGTCGGTGGTGTTCCTGGTGGGCGGCTACGCGCTGGGCGGGGCGGTCGGCGCCGCGTGGGGGCTGGCGGCGGGCTCGGCCCTGAAGGCGGCGGCCGCGTGGTGGCGGGTCGCCCGCTTGCGGGTGGCCGCGCCGGCGGTCGGGGCGCTGGCGGCGTAGGCGCGGTGGGCGAGGCGCGGTGGGCGAGGCGCGGTGGGCGAGGCGCGGTGGGCGAGGCGCGGTGGGCGAGGCGCGGTGGGCGAGGCGCGGTGGGCGAGGCGCCGCGGGCGGTAGGCCGTGGGCGGTAGGCGGTGGGCGGTAGGCGCTGGGCAGGACCTCGGCCTCAGCGCAGGGTGGTGGACCGGTCCTGGCGGTACGTCGCCACCAGAGCCAGGCACAGCGCGGCGATCGCTACGCGCCCCGAGGCCTGGAGCAGCGGCCCGCGCAGCAGGATGAAGGAGTAGCCGGCGACAAGGGGGACCACCACCGAGATCAGGCTCCCCGGCGGAGCCCGGCGGGTGGCCCGCTTCGCGTACCGCCGGTCGACGCGGGCGGACGCGTACCCCATGGCCAGCAGTCCCCCGCCCATGCCCAGCGGCCCGAAGTCGATCCACAGCTCCGCCCAGATGGGGGAGGACAGGTTCGTGTTGACGGTGCCCATCCACTGGCCCACCATCACGCCCGTGTCGCGCGGCTTGCCGGGCCAGACGGCGCGGGGCACCGCGAAGAAGACCGATCCGGCGAGCTGGCGCCCGTAGAAATGACCGGGGCCGGAGTGCGAGTAGGTGATGGTGTTCGCGAACATGCCGATCTGGTCGTAGTCCTTGAGCGCCATCGGCTCCAGGAAAGAGGTCGTCTCGACCGGCTTGTAGTTCTTCTCGTCGTAGCGGAAGCGGTCCGCGAAGGGGAAGACGAGCAGCGCCACGACCACAGCCATCGACAGGGCCACCCGGTACATCGCGGCGCTCACCGGGAAGACGGTGAAGAGCAGGGCGAACATGACGGTCAGGAACCAGTAGCGCGGGTTCGAGATCGGATTGTTGACCACCAGGTTCAGTGCGGCGAGCGCCGCCCAGGTGACGATGACGGAGACCTTGCGGCGGGCGAACTCCGAGGTGACCAGCCAGCGCGTGTAGAGCAGCAGCGCGAGCAGCGCCGGCACCGTGCCGAAGCCGCGCAGGAGGGCCTGGCCGGCCTGTCCGTCGCCGTTGGAGACGCCCGCTTCCTCGATCCCCGCGATGATCTCCTGGCGGCTGGAGAAGAAGACGGCCGGACCGCCGAGCTTCATGACGAAGGCCGCGCTGCATCCGAAGGCCAGGACCGTGAGCAGCTGGAGCCGCCGCTTGTGGGCCATGACCGGGCGCTGTTCCTTCTGGGAGCCGCCGGCGCGGCCGGCCGGCCGGTGCCGGGCGAGCAGGACGCCGACGTCGAAGGCGGTGCAGCCCAGCAGGACCAGGCCGATGGCGAGGGTGAGGTCGGAACGGGGGCCGACGACGGGTGTCGGGACCTGGCCGAGGACGGCCTGCGCGAGCGGGGCCACGCCCATGGCCATGTAGACGAAGAGCCAGAAGGAGCCCTGGAGCAGCTTGCGCCGGCTGGTGAGCACCATCGCGGAGAGGCGGGCGCCCGCGTACATGGTGAGGAGCAGCTGGAGCCAGAAGGCCGCGTCCCGGGCGCCGGCGCCGGACTGGACGGCGACGAACAGCGGCAGGAAGACGGTGAATCCCAGCGCGAGCGGTACGGACAGCGCCCGGGAGAGCAAGGTCCGCGGCGTGGTGCCCCTCCCCCACCGCGTCTCGTCCTCGTACGCCGCCTCCACGGCCGGCAGGGAGGCCTTGCGCATGTCCGTTGCCACTGCCGCCCCCACCCCATGTGCCTGGTCCGCGCGCAGTCTAGTCTGAGCGGTCGGTGCCCGGGGAGGCGCCGGTGGGGGTGGAGCTGGGCATGACCGAGGGGGGCTTCCGTTGCGTGATCTACCTGCCTTCACGCTGGCCGGATACGACAAGGGGCGCGGGCTGCTGACGCAGGCGCTCTGGTTCGCCGTGATGAACACGCTGTTCATGGCGTGGTTCTGCCCGGCGCGGCTGCGGGTCGCGCTGCTGCGGGCGTTCGGGGCGAAGATCGGCGAAGGGGTGCTGATCCGGCACAAGGTGCGCGTGCTGTGGCCCTGGAAGCTGACGGTCGGGGACCACACCTGGATCGGCGAGGGTGCCTGGCTGCTGAACCTGGAGCCGGTGACGATCGGTTCGCACGTGTGCGTCTCGCAGGAGGCGATGCTGTGCACCGGCTCGCACGACCACCGCGCCGCCGGCTTCGGTTACCGCAACGCGCCGATCGTGGTGGAGGACGGCGCGTGGGTGGCGGTACGGGCCACCGTGCTGGCCGGGGTCACCGTGGGCCGCTGCGCGGTCGCGGGCGCCGGGGCCGTCGTACACCGGGACCTGCCCGAGCTGACCCTGCAGACGATGGACGGGCGGCGCCGCCCGGTCGAGGAGCCCAAGTGAGAGTCCTGCACGCCGTTACGCTGCACTCGCCCTCCCATGCCTTCGGCGGCCCGGTACGGGTGGCGCTGAATCTCGCCAAGGGGCTGCGGGCCCGGGGCCACGAGGCGCGGCTGCTGGCGCTCGGCGAGGGCTTCGACCCCTGGCCGTCCCGCGTGGAGGGCGTCCCCGCCAAGCTCTTCCCGGCGCGGCGCCTGCTGCCCCTGGGCTTCAGCGGGATGACCTCGCCGGCGCTGCTGGCCTCGGCGGGGCGCCTGGTGCGGGAGGCGGATCTCGTGCACGTACACCTCGCGCGGGACCTGGTGACCCTGCCCGTGGCGCTGGCGGCGCTGCGGGCCGGCAAGCCGCTGGTGCTGCAGACCCACGGGATGGTGGACCCGAGCGAGAAGCTGCTGGCCAAGGTCCTGGACGCGGTGGCGGTACGGCGGCTGCTGCGCGGCGCGGACGCGGTGCTGTATCTGACCGCGCACGAGCGCGACGCCCTGGACGCGGTGGCCGGCGCGCCGCTGGCCGGGGCGCTCCGCCTGGTCAACGGCACCCCGGCGCAGGAGGAGCGCCCCGCCCCGGCCGGGCCGCCCCGCATCCTGTACTCGGCGCGCCTGCAGGCCCGTAAGCGGCCGGTCGACTTCGTGGACGCGGCTCCGGCGGTGCTCGCCGCGCACCCGGACGCGCGGTTCGTGGTGGCCGGCCCGGACGAGGGCGAGCTCGGGGCCGTACGGGCCCGCGTCGCCGCCCTGGGCCTGTCGGACCGTTTCGCGGTCCCGGGGGCCCTTTCCAGTGCGGAGGTCCTGGCGGAACTGCGCCGGGCGCACGTCTACGTACTGCCCTCCGTGGAGGAGCCGTTCCCGATGTCGGTCCTGGAGGCGCTCTCCGTGGGCGTCCCCTCGGTGGTGACCCACTCCAACGGCCTGGCCCGCGACATCGCGGCGGCGGGGGCCGGCCTGGCGGTCGACCCCGGCCCCGCCGGAGTCGCCGCGGCCGTCCTGGCGCTGCTGGACCCGGCCGCCAATGCCACCGCCTCCCGGTCGGCGCGCGAACTGGCCGCCGGCTCCTTCTCGATGGACGCCGTCCTGGACACCCTGATCCCGGTGTACGAATCGGCGTACGGATCGGCGCGGCACGCCGGGCCCCACAGAACCTAGATCACGTCGCGGCGGTGTTCCTCGACCACCGGGATCGCGCCCGCGGTGCGGCGGCGTTTGAGGACGCTCGTGTAGACGGCGAGGCCGATGGCTCCCACCGCCATCATGATCAGGCCGACCAGATCGAGGTCGACGCTGCGCATCTCCCAGTCGGTGGCGAAGGTGAGGATGGCCCCCACCACGATCAGGCCGATGCAGCCACCCAGGCCTCCCATAGGACTCGCCTCTCCAGTTGACGACGTGGTCACGCTCTGGATACGCGGTTACCCGCAGGCGGGATGCGAAAACGCCCCCGAGGACCGGCAGTTCGGTCTCGGGGGCGCTGACGTACGCGGGCGGACGGGGCAATACGCCCAGGGTGCCGCCTTCGGATCTCGCGGGCCGGGCCCGCGCGGCCCGGTGCCGGGCCCTTACGCCGGCACCCACGCGTAGCAGCCCGCGGAGGTGAACTCCGCGGTGCCCGCCGGGATGGTCGCGGTGATCTTGTCGCCCGCCTTGAGGGGGGCTTCGGGGCCCGAGGCCAGGACCGAACCGTCCTTGCCCTTCGCCTCCCAGGTGCAGTTGACGGCCTGCGTCAGCGCCCGGTAGGTGCCCGCCGCCGGCGACGGGCGCGGACCCTCGGCGAAGCCCTTCTCGGCCGCCGCCAGGATCGGCTTCTGCTCCGGGCACAGGTGCGTGATCGAGTCCTTGGCATCCGGGATCTCGCCGGTGATGACCGCTCCGGTCGCGGCGTCCTTGTCCCGCTTCGCGGTGCGCTCCACCCGCTGGCAGGCCTCGTGGCCGGTCTGGAGGACGGCCGCCGGGTCGGTCTTCTCCGGTACGCGCCCGCTCAGGTACTTCCGCTCCTGCTCCGTGAAGCTGCCCGTCTTCGGCTTGAGTGCGGAGTCCGGCAGGACGGGTCCCGTGGGCTTCGCGTCGGGCGCCGGGGCCGACGGTGGCGGGGCGTCGGCCGGATCCGGCACGGGGGCCGTGGCCGGCGGCTTGGCCTTCACCGGCCCGTCGGAGTCGGCCTTGTCCCCGCCCGAACCGCAGGCGGTCAGCGTCAGGGCGGCGGTCAGCAGAACGGCGGCCGCCGCGGAGCGTCGGTACATCAGTGGGCTCCCGTACTTACTGGGTGGGACAGGTGTGCGGGGCCCGGCCGGCTAGCCGGGCCCCGCACACCGTCAGGCGGTTTCTACTTTCCGAAGGTGAGGACCAACTGCGGAGTCCCCTGCGCTGCCGTCGCCTCCGCGGACCAGATCCACAGCGGGTCGGTGCCGGTGCTCTTCAGCCCCAGGCTGTACCCGCTGCCCAGCACCGCGGACAGGGCGGTGGTGTCCAGCGGGACGGAGTGGACCGCCGAACCGTCCGGCACGCCCGCGAGGGTGCCCAGCACGGTGGTGCCGAGGGTGGGCTTGGTGTTGAAGGTGGTGCTCGCGCCGCTCCAGGTGCCGGTGACCGGGACCACGGACACGGTGTCGGCGGTGCCGGCGCCCGTCTGCGTCGTGGTCTTGATCTGCAGCGTGGCGGACTTCAGGACCTGACCGGCCGGGGCGGCCGGGAGGTTGAAGCGCAGGTACGTCTCGTACGCCGAGGTGCCGCGCACCGCGAGCGAGGTGGACGTGCCGTAGGCGGTGCCCGGTGCGCCCTGGTTGATGTAGGTGTCCTCGGTCGCGCTGATCTGGGAGACCGTGTCGGAGGGGGCCTTGGCCAGGTCGAAGTGGTTCTTGACCTGGGCCTGGGTGAGCACCTTGGGGTAGACGGCCGTCTCGTCGATCTGGCCGGCGAAGAAGTTGCTCACGGGGCGGTTCGGCCAGCCGGCGAGGTTGTCGCCGCCGACGTGCCAGAAGCCCGCGTACTGGGCGGAGTCCTTGACGTCCAGCGTGCCCTTGCTCTGGCCGTCGACGTAGAGGGCCATGCCGCCGGGGCCCTGGGTCGCGACCACGTGGTGCCACTTGTTGTCGTTGTAGGTGTCGAACAGACCGGTGGAGATGGTCCGGGCGGAGCCGTTGTGGACGCCGAAGACCAGTCGGCCGGCGCTGGTCATGTAGATGTGCTTGTCGTACGTGCCGCTGTTGCGGGTGGTGTTGTTGCCGAAGCCGACCAGCTTGCCGCCGCGCGTGGTGCCGGTCTTGAACCAGGTCTCGATGGTGTAGGCGCTGCCGACCGTCTGGCGGTGGTCGCTGTGCACCTGCTGGCTGGTGCCGTTGAAGCCCATCGCTGTGCTGGGACCGGTGACGGCGCCGGGGGTCTGGCGCAGGGCCGGGGCGTTGACCTGGATGCCGCTGGTGTTGCCGCCGTTCGAGGAGTCGGCGACGTAGGGGCTGGAGGTGTCGTCGTAGCGCCAGTACAGCTGGGCGCCGTCCGCGCGGACCTGGTTCGGGTACGCCTGCACCGAGGCCGGGACCGTGACGGAGGAGGTGGCCGACAGGGCGCTGGTGTTGCCCGCCCCGTCGGTCGCGGTCACGCGGTAGGTGTAGGACTGGCCGGCCTTGACGGTGGTGTCGGTCCAGGAGGCCTGCGGCCGTTCCCACTCCAGGGAGCTCGCGGTGACGGAGGCGATCGGGGTGGCCGAACCGTCGCGGTAGATCCGGTAGGTCAGCTTGCTGTCGTCGGCGTCGTAGCTGGTGCGCCAGCGCACCTGGGCCTCGCCGGGCTTGACGCTGGCGGCGCTGGCGACCGGCGTGGTGGGGGCGCCGACGTCGCCGGTGGAGGCGAAGCGGGTGAGGGCCTGCTGCGGCTTGCCGTTGATGAGGGTGAACTCGCCGCCCACCCACATGTACTCGACGTCGTTCTTCTGCGCGACGGCCATGACGCGCGGGCCGATGCCCTCGCCGAGGCCGTCGTTGGCGGTGGGGTGCCAGCCCAGCTTGCCCGGCCCGCGCACGAATCCGTTCACGGGCGCGGGGGCGGCGCCTTCGTGGTCGGTCGGCTGGGCGAGCAGGAAGTGCCGCTTGCCGTCGGGGAACTCGTTCTCGGTGGAGCAGTCGTGCGCGTGGGAGGAGCTGTAGAGCACTCCGTCGTACGGCAGGACGAACTGCGTCGCGCCCAGGCAGCGGTCGCGCCACTTCTCGCCGAAGTCGCTGAGCCGCAGGCCGATGCGGCCGTCGAAGACGCCGCCGCCCGATCCCTCGTTGCCCGTGTAGAAGCCGGTGGCGTCGGTGGAGATGTCCTTGACGACCGAGTTCGACGGGATGTTCGTGTAGGTCTTGGTCACCGCACCGGTGGTGGCGTTGACCACGGCGAGGGCGTGCGTGTTGGCGCCGTTGACGCTGAAGAAATCGCCCCCGAGCAGCACGTTCTTGCCGTCCGGGGTGACCTCGATCGCACGGCCCGGCTCGTCGGCGTTGGCGGTGAAGGGCTTGAGCGCACCGGAGGTGGCGTCGACCGCGGCGAACCGCTCGCGGGTCTGGCCCTCGACGGTGCCGAAGTCGCCTGCCGCGTAGAGCGTGTTGTCGTCGGAGACCGCGAGCGACCGCACGGTGGCGGGGAAGCTCGGGTGGAAGGACGGCTTGGGCGTGCAGGTCGCGATGTCGATCGCGGCGACGCTGGAGACGGGGGTGCCGTTGACGGCGCCGAAGGAGCCGCCCGCGTACAGGGTCTTGCCGTCCTTGGAGACGACCAGCGTACGCACGGTGGCACTGCCTTCGCTGATGGTGAAGGCGAGCTTGCAGGAGGTGGGGACGCCCGTCGCGGCGTCGAGCGCGACGAAGTTCACGGCCTCCCGCTCCGTGCCGCTGCCGGCCCCGTCCGGCGGGCGGACCGCCGAGAAGGTGCCGCCGGCGAAGACGGTGCCGTTCGCCTGGGCCATGGCCCAGACGATGCCGTTCGGCTGCCAGGTGGGCAGCGCGTCGGCGGTGAATGCCACCGGCGGCGTGATGGCGGACGCCTGAGGCATCAGCACCAGGCCTATACCGGTGCCGGCGCCGGCCAGTGACAGGACGAGGGCAGCAGTCAGCCCTCTGGATCTACGCATGAGCCCCCCAGGGCAATGGCCCGGTTTGATGGCTGGAACTATCCGAACAGCCATATGTACTGGCGCAGACTAAGGCTCATGCTGGGCCCGGTCACCCCACTTGCCCCCATTGCGTACCAACTTGGAATGAACGGGTTCAGCTGGAGGGCGCACTTCGGACATACGGCGGGCGTGCCCCGGTCCGGGTCACGCCCGCACACACCGCACGAACGTGACGCAGACACGGCAAACCTAGGGGCAATATAAGGCCTCAGCGGTCGACGCGAACGCTCGCGCCCGCCAGTTGGTCCTCGACCTGGCGGATGTCTGCGTCCACCATGATCTTCGCCAGTTCCGCGACCAGGACCGTCGGCTTCCAGCCGAGCAGGTCATGAGCCTTGGAGGCGTCGCCGATGAGCGCGTCCACCTCGCTGGGGCGCTCGTACTTGGGGTCGTAGCGCACGTGCTCGTTCCAGTCGAGACCCGCGTGGGCGAAGGAGGCCTCGACGAACTCGCGGACGGTCGCGGCCACGCCGGTGGCGACGACGTAGTCCGTCGCCTCGTCCTGCTGGAGCATGCGCCACATGGCGTCCACGTACTCCGGGGCGTAACCCCAGTCGCGGACGGCGTCGAGGTTGCCGAGGTAGAGCTTCTCCTGCAGACCGGCCTTGATACGGGCGACCGCGCGGGTGATCTTGCGGGTCACGAAGGTCTCGCCACGGCGCGGGGACTCGTGGTTGAAGAGGATCCCGTTGACGGCGAACATGCCGTACGCCTCGCGGTAGTTCACCGTGGTCCAGTACGCGAAGACCTTCGCGGCGCCGTACGGGCTGCGCGGGTGGAAGGGGGTCCCCTCGTTCTGCGGCGGCGGAGTCGCGCCGAACATCTCCGAGGACGAGGCCTGGTAGATGCGGGTGTCGATGCCGCTGGCGCGGATCGCCTCCAGCAGGCGCAGCGCGCCGAGGCCGGTCACGTCACCGGTGTACAGGGGCGCGTCGAAGGAGACCCGCACATGCGACTGGGCGCCGAGGTTGTAGACCTCGTCGGGGCATATCTCGCGCAGCAGGTTCACCAGGGCGACGCCGTCGGAGAGGTCGGCGTGGTGCAGGACGAAGGACCGGTTGGGGGCCTGCGGATCCTGGTAGATGTGATCGATCCGCTCCGTGTTGAAGCTGGAGGACCGCCGCACCAGACCGTGCACCGTGTAGCCCTTGGAGAGCAGGAGCTCGGCGAGGTACGAGCCGTCCTGGCCGGTGACGCCGGTGATCAGTGCGGTCTTGGCCATGTGTGGTCCCCCTGGGTGTCGTTGCGGTTCGCCGGATGCGGTACGGATGAGCGTGTGCGGGTGGTCGGCCGAGGGCCTCGGCAGGACGCCCCCGCTGCGGGCCGGGCGCCCGGCGCCGGATGCGTACCGTACACGCCGGCCCGGGCCGCCTCGGCGCCGGTCGGCCGTCCGGCCACAGCCCGCGGATGCGGTGCGCGGAGCGGGGCGCCGCCCGGCCCAGGAGGGCCGGCGGCCGAAGCCCGGGCGCGGGCCGGGAGCGCGGGACGGCCCGGAGCCCGGGACGGGCCGAACGGGCGGCCTGCCCGCGACGGCGGCGGGCCGAGATCGGCGCCGAGCCGCGGATACCGCGCGCCGGAGCCCCGGACCGGCCGCATGCGCGCAGCGCCGAATCCGTGGGCGCACCCGCCCCGTCCGCCCCGGCGGCACGCCGAAGCCCGCGGCCGGACCGGACCGGCCGTGCCGGCGCGGCACGCCGGGCGCCGCACGCCGGGCGCGGCCGTGCCGGGCCGGCGGTAGCCGGACCACTGCCACCCCCGCGGGAGCGGACTGGCATCATCGGCGGTATGACAAGTTCGCTGCCGCTCCTGCCCCCGCACGCCCGCGTCTTCGTCGCGGGCCACCGCGGCCTCGTGGGGTCCGCGGTCGTCCGGCGGCTCACCGCCGACGGTCACGAGGTGCTCAGCCGGGGACGCGCGGAGCTCGACCTGCGCGACGCCGCCGCGACGGAGGCGTACCTCAAGGACGTCCGCCCGGACGCCGTCGTGCTGGCCGCCGCCAAGGTCGGCGGGATCATGGCCAACAGCACGTACCCGGTGCAGTTCTTGGAGGACAACCTCAAGATCCAGCTGAGCGTCATCGCCGGGTCGCACGCGGCCGGGGTCGGGCGCCTGCTCTTCCTCGGCTCCTCCTGCATCTACCCGAAGCTGGCTCCGCAGCCGATCCGCGAGGAGGCCCTGCTGACCGGCCCGCTGGAGCCGACCAACGAGGCCTACGCCCTCGCGAAGATCGCCGGCATCGTCCAGGTCCAGTCGTACCGCAAGCAGTACGGGGCCTCGTACATCTCGGCCATGCCGACCAATCTCTACGGCCCGGGCGACAACTTCGACCTGGAGTCCTCGCACGTGCTGCCCGCCCTCATCCGGCGTTTCCACGAGGCCGCCGCCGAGGGCCGCGAGGAGGTGACCCTGTGGGGTTCGGGCACTCCGCGCCGGGAGTTCCTGCACGTCGACGACCTGGCGGCGGCCTGTGCGGTGCTGCTCGGCGGCTACGACGGTGACGAGCCCGTCAACATCGGCTGCGGCGAGGACCTGACCATCCGGGAGCTGGCCGAGACGGTCGCCGAGGTGACGGGCTTCCGGGGCCGCCTGGCCTGGGACACCTCCAAGCCGGACGGGACCCCGCGCAAGCTCCTCGACGTCAGCCGTCTGACGGCGCTCGGCTGGAAGCCGGCCGTCCCGCTGCGGGACGGCATCGCGGCCACGTACCGGTGGTGGCGCGAGCAGGGCTGACCTCATCCGGCGCCCTCAGTACGCTCCGCGACCGTCGACGACGGCGCGGAGCGTGCGGCCCATGACGTCGACGTCGCTGGTGAAGGACCAGTTGTCGACGTACTGCAGGTCCAGCTGAATCGTTTCGTCCCAGGACAGGTCCGACCGCCCGCTGATCTGCCACAGGCCTGTCATCCCGGGGCGCACGGTGAGCCGGCGCAGCTCGACCTCGTCGTACTTCGCCACCTCATCCGGCAGCGGCGGGCGCGGGCCGACCAGCGACATGTCGCCGGCCAGCACATTGAGCAGCTGCGGCAGTTCGTCCAGCGAGGTGCGGCGCAGGAGCCGGCCGACGCGGGTCACCCGGGGGTCGCGGCGCATCTTGAACATCAGGCCGTCGTGTTCGTTGGCCCCGGACAGCTCGGCCTTGCGGGCATCGGCGTCGGCGACCATCGTGCGGAACTTCCACATGACGAACGGGGCGCCGTCGCGGCCGATGCGCCGCTGCCGGTAGAAGGCCGGGCCGCGTGAGCCGAGGCGTATCGCCAGCACGATCGCGAGGAACAGCGGCGACAGGAGCAGCAGCCCGAGCGCGGCTCCGGCGCGGTCCAGGGCCGACTTGAGCAGGGTCTGGACCCCGGCGCTCACCGGCGGCGCGACCCGCAGCACCGCGAGCCCCCCGGCGGACAGGGTCTCCAGCCGCTTGACGGACACCTCCACGAGCCCGGGGAAGACGGCGAGTTCGAGCCCGGCGTCGTGCAGCGCCCAGGCGACCCGGCGCAGCCGCTCCCCCGAGATCCGCGCCCCGGGGGCGACCAGCACCAGGTCGGCGTCGAGGCGGCCGACGGCGTCGAGCACGGCCGCGGAGTCGCCGCTCAGCGGCTGCGGCATGTCGGCGTCGAGCCGGGCCGCGACGGGCACGCCGCTGACGAGGGAGCCGACGCCGACCGGGACGACGCCGACGACGACGTACGGATGGTCGGTGCGGGCGGCGAGGCGTGCGATGAGGTCCTCGGCGGCATCGGGCTCGCCGACGACCAGGACCCGGCTGACGGCCTGGGCCTCGCGGCGGGCCGCCGAGAGGTGGCGGTACGTCAGCTTGTGGCAGGCGACGGTGATGAGGAGGGCCGGCAGCAGGGCTCCGAGCGCGGCCAGCCGGGGCGTGCTCTCGCCGGTGACGACGCGGGCCACCGCGAGGACGCCGATCAGAATCAGCCAGTCGTGCAGTACGGGCAGCACCCCGCGGGATTCCCCGAGCAGCCGGGCGGTGTACCGGCGCCGCAGCGCCTGCACGCCGGTCCACGCGAGGGCGGCGACGAGGGCGCAGTACGCCGGCCTGACCTGCTGCGCGGCGTCGAAGACGAGCCCTACGGGCAGGGCTGCGCCGACGAAGTCCGTGGCGACCGCGGCCGGCAGGTACCAGCGGGCCTTGTCACCGAGCCGACGCGCGGGCGCCGATGGCTTCCGGGCCGATCCGGCCACTCTTTGCGCAGGAAAATGGACATGCCTCATGGGCCCCCCTGGCACGTGGTCTATGACAGCGGCGCCGGCCCTTGGCTTCCCCAGGCCTCGGACATCCGGCGCACCGGGAAACAGTACGACAAACGCCAGTACGGCAGATGCCGTTCGACTGAACGCGGCCTGTTGTTGCCCAAGCGTTAGCAACCGGTACCAATCGTTCCGAATTCCGGCCGCTCCTTTCGCACACACAGGTGGATGTTCCGGATACCGGACGCGTCACTACGGACAACGGACTGTTTCCGGCCAACCTTTTGACGCGGTCCTGACATCCCGCCCCGCAACTGCCAGTCTTCGACCGTTCATCGCACTGCCCCCTGATCTGCCCGGAGACCTCACCCAGTCGTCCGGAACCCCCTTGCAGAAGGAGTCTGCGTTGAGTCCCACCCCCCACAGACGTGCCACTGCGGCCGGCGCGCTCATAGCCGCGGCAGCCATGCTGGCCGTCGGCATACAGACCGGCACCGCGACCGCCGACGCCACCGCGTCGCAGGCCCGCACGGCCGCCCAGCCCAACCCGGGCGCGGCCAACGTGAACCTCAGCGCATCGGAGCGTGCGACGCTCCTCGCCGAGGCCGACTCGACCACCGCACAGGCGGCCA
Source organism: Streptomyces sp. NPDC003034 (assembly GCF_053591375.1). Classification (NCBI taxonomy): domain Bacteria; kingdom Bacillati; phylum Actinomycetota; class Actinomycetes; order Kitasatosporales; family Streptomycetaceae; genus Streptomyces; species Streptomyces sp. NPDC003034. The sequence goes on along the minus strand of NZ_JBSFTS010000008.1, from coordinate 176,571 downwards.
AGGCGCTCGGTCTCGGCAGCGGTGAGAAGCTCGTCGTCCGCGATGTGGTCAAGGACGCGGACGGCACCACGCACACCTCGTACGAGCGGACCTACGACGGTCTGCCCGTCCTCGGCGGCGACCTCACGGTCCACGCCAAGGACGGTGTGACCAAGAGCGTCACCAAGGCGACGCACCACGAGATCAAGGTGGCGGACACCACCCCCTCGGTCGCCCCGTCGGCCGCCGAGAGCCAGGCCGTCTCCGCCGCCAACGCCGAGGGATCCAAGGAGGCCAAGGCCTCCAAGTCCGCCCGCAAGGTGATCTGGGCGGCGGAAGGCGCTCCCGTCCTCGCGTACGAGACCGTCGTCGGCGGCCTCCAGCACGACGGGACGCCCAACGAGCTGCACGTGGTGACCGACGCCAAGACCGGCGCCAAGATCACCGAGTGGCAGGCCGTCGAGACCGGCACCGGCAACACCCAGTACAGCGGCCAGGTGACCCTCGGCACCACCCAGTCGGGCAGCACCTGGAACCTGACCGACGCCGCCCGCGGCGCGCACAAGACCTACAACCTCAACCGGGGTACCTCCGGTACCGGCACGCTGTTCTCCGGCCCGGACGACACCTGGGGCAACGGCCTGCCGGCCAACCTGGAGACGGCCGGCGCCGACGCCCACTACGGCGCGGCCCTCACCTGGGACTACTACAAGAACGTGCACGGCCGCAACGGCCTGCGCAACGACGGCGTGGCCCCGTACACCCGGGTCCACTACGGCAACAACTACGTGAACGCCTTCTGGCAGGACTCCTGCTTCTGCATGACCTACGGCGACGGTGACGGCAACGCGAAGCCGCTGACCTCCATCGACGTGGCCGCGCACGAGATGACCCACGGCCTGACCTCGGTCACCGGCAACATGACCTACTCCGGCGAGCCCGGCGGCCTGAACGAGGCGACCTCCGACATCTTCGCGGCGGCCGTGGAGTTCCACGCCAACAACGCGCAGGACGTCGGCGACTACCTGGTCGGCGAGAAGATCGACATCCGGGGCAACGGCACCCCGCTGCGCTACATGGACAAGCCGAGCAGGGACGGCTCCTCCAAGGACGCGTGGTACTCCGGCATCGGCTCCATCGACGTCCACTACTCCTCGGGCCCGGCCAACCACTGGTACTACCTGGCCTCCGAGGGCTCGGGCGCCAAGGTCGTCAACGGGGTGAGCTACGACTCGCCGACCTCGGACGGCCAGCCGGTCACCGCGATCGGCCGCGACGCCGCCTCGAAGATCTGGTTCCGCGCGCTGACGGCGGGCTACTTCAAGTCGAACACCAACTACGCGGCCGCCCGTACGGCCACCCTGCAGGCCGCCGCCGACCTGTACGGCGCGGGCTCGACCACCTACAACAACACGGCGAACGCCTGGGCCGCCGTCAACGTCGGCCCCCGTGTCGTGAGCGGTGTCACGGTCACCAACCCCGGTAACCAGACCACCGTCACGGGCAGCGCGGTCAGCCTGCAGATCCAGGCCAGCAGCACCAACGCCGGTGCGCTGAGCTACGCGGCGACCGGCCTGCCGGCCGGGCTGTCGATCAACGCCTCCACCGGCCTGATCTCCGGCACCGCCACCACCGCCGGCACGTCCAACGTGACCGTCACGGTGACGGACTCCGCGAGCAAGACCGCCACGGCGTCGTTCACCTGGACCGTCGGCACCTCGCAGCCGAGCGTCTTCGAGAACACCACGGACTACCAGATCGCGGACAACTCCACCGTGGAGTCCCCGATCTCCGTATCGCGCACCGGCAACGCGTCGAGCGCCCTGAAGGTGGACGTGAACATCGTCCACACCTACGTCGGTGACCTCAAGGTCGACCTGGTCGCCCCCGACGGCAGCGTCTACAACCTGCGCAACCGCACCGGCGGAAGCGCGGACAACATCGTCCAGTCCTTCACCGTGAACGCTTCGTCCGAGGTGGCCCAGGGCGTCTGGAAGCTCCGGGTCGCCGACCTCGCCAGTGCCGACACGGGCTACATCAACAGCTGGAAGCTCACCTTCTGACCGCGGGTGAGTGACCACTGACCAACCACGGGGCCGCCCGGGAGGAGATCTCCCCGGGCGGCCCTGTTCCATGGGCGCCCTCCCGGACCGGGCCGGCCGGTCGGGTCGGTCGGGTCGCGGCGGTCGGGTCGCGGCGGTTCAGCCGGCGGGGACGAAGACCACGGAGTAGGTGCGGACGACCGTGGCCCGACCGGGTGCCACCGCGTCCATCGGGTGCCCGACGCAGCCCTCCGTCGCGTACAGCAGGGCGACGCCGCTGGTCTCGTTGACGAGCTCGGTGGCCGGAGTGCCGTCGAGACCGGGAAGGTCGATGCAGACGTGGTCGTTCGGGCCTTCGCCCGAGGGCTCCGCCGCGCCGGTGCGGGCCCGGCCGCGGAGCACGGTCACGGGGCGGCCGCGGGGGCGCGGGCACGGGATCAGCGCACGGCCGGCCCCAGCGTCGAGGCGAACCGGGCGAGCTCGGCCACGGCCTGGTCGATCCGGGCGGTGAGCACTTCCCGCGCGGCGGGGTCGGCGAAGTCGCCGCGCTGCGCCACCAGGTGGGTGGGCACGGCCCAACCGCCGAGCGCGCGGACCACCGTCCGCAGGTGGTCGCAGGCGCCCGAGGCGTTGTGCAGGCTGGTCGCGGTGGCCGCGACCAGGACCGGACGATCGGCGAACGCGGTGTCCGGCAGGTGGTCCAGGAGGTTCTTGAGCACCCCGGAGAGGCTGCCGTGCTGGACCGGAGTGGCCAGCACCACCGCGTCGGCGGCGGCCACCTCCTTGCGCAGCCGGGCCACCGCCGGGTCCCGCAGCAGTTCGCCGGTGCGGTAGCGGTCCGGGTCGAGGGCGGGCAGGGCCAGCAGCGAGCCGTCGAGTTCGCCGGCCGTCAGCGTCCCGGTCAGTGCGGACCGTTCGGCGATCAGGCCGGTGAGCGTGTGGCAGCTGGACGTGCCGGCGATGCTGCCGGTGACCAGCAGGAGGTTCACGAATCCGCCCCGCGGGCCGCCCAGGCCTCCTTGAGGAGGTTCAGGTGCTCCAGGGCGGCCAGTACCTGGTCGGGGTCGACTCCGAAGTCGATCAGACAGGCCACCTCGTCGATGCCGAGCGCGTCGAGGCGCTCCAGCGTGCGCAGGCCGTCCTCGACCGTGCCGAACAGGCCGCCGGTGTCGAAGTAGCGGTCAAAGGAGCGCTCCACCAGGAAGGCGAGGTCGTCCTCGTCGAGTTCCTCCGGGTTGACCCCGGGCAGGATGTCCCCGGCGGCCTTCATGATCAGGCCGATCGAGCTGCGGATGTAGTCGCTGAACGGCCGGCGGACGGTCTCACGGACGGCGTCCCGGTCGGTGCCGAGGAAGGTGTGCAGCATCAGTGCCACCTGTCCGGCGGCTCCCCCCGCCTCCGGGGGCAGGGCGGCCCGGTAGGCGGCGATCTTCTTGCCGAGGTCTTCCACGTCCTGGCCGAGCAAGTGGGTGAGCAGGCCGAGGCCCAGCTCGCCGGCCTGCCGGAAGGTGTCGGGGCTGCCCGCGCTGGTGAGCCAGACCGGCAGTTCAGACTGGACGGGCGCGGGGTAGCTGCGGACGGCCACCGGGGTGCCGTCGCCGTTCGGCAGGGTGACCTCCTCCTGGCGCCACAGACGCCGCACCGTGTCGATGGTCTCGGTCAGCACCTCCTTGCGCCCGGCGTAGTTCTCCGGGCGCAGCACGAAGTCATCGGCGTGCCAGCCGGAGGCGAAGGAGAGGCCCACCCGGCCCTCGGACAGGTTGTCGACCACCGACCACTCCTCGGCGACCCGAACGGGGTGGTGCAGCGGGCCGACCACGCTGCCGGCCCGGATGCCGACTCGCTCGGTGACGGCGGCGAGCGCCGCACCGGTGACCGCCGGGTTGGGGTACTGGCCGCCGAACTCGTGGAAGTGCCGCTCGGGCGTCCAGACGGCGCTGAAGCCGTGGGTGTCGGCGAACCGCGCGCCCTCAAGCAGCAGCCGGTACTGCTCGCGCCCCCGGCCCTGGCCGTCCGCGAAGTAGAAAAGACTGAAGTGCACTGCCTTGCCCCCCTGTGGCGAAGGTGGATCCGGACCGGGCGAGAGCCGGCGGCCCGACGGAGCCCAGGCTCCGGTGAGACGGGATTAGATGTGACGCTCGGTCAGGCCTTGCCGCTGGCGGCCGGCTCCGGCGCCGCGTCGTCGGTACTGTCGGCTCCCTCGCCGGCCGTGGGCCGCGAGCGCCGCACCAGCAGGGTGGCCACCGCCGCGGCCACCAGGACGGCGGCCGGCAGCAGGAAGGTGGTGCGAATGGCACTGGTGGTGTCGTCTTGGACGAGCCGGACCTGCAGGAGTGCACCGACCATGGCGCTGCCGAGCAGGCTGCCGCACAGGCGGGTGGTGTTGAACAGGCCGGACGCGGCCCCGGACATGGCCGGCTCGATCTTCTCGAAGGCGACCACGCCCGCCGGGGCGAAGGCCACACCCATGCCGAGGCCGACGAAGACCAGGCCGGGCAGCAGCGCCGTCCAGCTGGAGTCGGCGCGGGTCAGCGCCGCCAGCAGCCCGAGCCCGGCGGCGAACAGGGACAGCCCCACGACCATCACGTACTTGCCCCCGAATCGGTCGCAGAGCGAGCCGGAGTACGGTGCGATGAAGATCGATACGAGCGGAGCGACGGCGATGAGCAGGCCGGCCTGGAAGGCGCTGAAGTCCTGCACCTCTTGGAGGTAGAGAGGGGTGAGCAGGAGCATGCCGCCGAGGCCGCACGGGAGCGCGCCGACGACCACGGCCATCACGGTGAAGTTGCGGTCGCGCAGGATGGCGAACGGCACCAGCGGGTCGCGGTCCTGCCGGCCCCGCTCGACCAGCAGGAACACCGCGAGTACGGCCACGCCGATGAGCATCAGCAGCGGCACGCTCAGCGGGCCCCACAGGCTGCCCCAATGGTGGGACTCGCCCTCCATCAAGCCGTACACCACGCAGAACATGGCGAGGGTGAGCAGGACGGAGCCGAGGACGTCGATCCGGGGCTTGCTGTTCGGCGCCAGGGCCGGGATGAAGGCCAGCACCAGGATCACGCTGATCACCCCGACCGGGATGTTGATGTAGAAGATGCCCCGCCAGCCGATCCAGGAGACGAGGAAGCCGCCGAGGGTGGGACCGGCGGCGGCGATGATGCCCGCGAAGGAACCCCAGACGCCCATCGCGGCGCCACGCTGGCCGGCCGGGAAGATCATGGTGATGATGGCCATCGCCTGCGGGGTCTGCAGCGCGGCGCCGACGCCCTGCAGGACGCGTGCGGCGATCAGCTGGCCGGGCGTCTGGGCCATGCCGCAGGCCGCCGACGCGACGACGAACACGGCCAGGCCGATGAGGAACAACTTGCGCGTGCCGTACAGGTCGCCCAGCCGACCGCCGGTGACCAGCAGCACCGCGTAGGAGAGCAGGTAGGCGTTGATCACCCAGAGCACCTGGTCGACCCCGGCGCCCAGCCCCTCGCCCAGCGCGGGCACCGCGACGTTCACCGCAGTGGTGTCCAGCAGGACGACCGACTGGGTGAAGCAGATGGCGAACATCGCCAGCCACGGGTTCCGCTGGCGGTCCGGTACGCCGGGACGGCCCGTGTCCGCGTCGGTGGTGCTCATCGGCCCGCCTGGCTTCGCTCGCTCATGGTTTTCTCCGAAGGGTGTAAGACGGCCCGGGAGGGCCGGGTGTGGCTGATGGACTCTTGCCGTGCGCGGCTTCCGAGGAGTGGCCGCCCGGCTCTCCCGGGTGGTCCTTGGGCCGACGGCGGGTCGGGCCGAACGGGGAGGGGAACGTGGCACGGCGACAACGCTCGATCGTGCCCGGCGCGGGGCCGTTCCCGCGTGCGGAGTTCGTCTTGGCCGCCGGCGGCCTGCGGGCGCGCGCCGGCGGCGGCCCTCTCGCCTCCGCCCAACTGGTCGCGCGGACGGTATGGCTTCGTCATGGGACCTCCTCGGTGCCCTGGCCCTTCGGTGGCCGTGCCGTTCAGCCGGCGGGCGGGCCCGTCCGGTGGCGCACCCTGCCCGTCGTGCGCTGGTCAGGCGTGGTCGGCCAGGCTGCGCGGGCGCAGGTCCGTCCAGTTGGCTTCGATGTGGTCGAGGGCGGCCTGGCGGCTGTCGGGGCCGAACGCGGTGTCCCAGCCGGCCGGGACCGCCACGGTGGTCGGCCAGAGGGAGTGCTGGCCCTCTTCGTTGACCAGGACCAGGTAGCTGCCATCGGGGTTCTCGAACGGATTGATGCTCATGGAGCGTTCCTTTCGGTGGAGCGGGGCGGAGCCGGGCCGGCCCCGGTCGGCCGGCCCGGCGGTTTGCGGGGTCAGTCGGTCGCGGGGCGGCGGAGCTCGGCGGCGAGCACCGAGCCGATCTGACCGATCGGCTGCGGACGGGTCATCGCGCCGTGCTCGCAGTCCACCGGGTGGTCACGGACCGTCCCGGTAACGTGCGCCGCCCAGTCACCGGCGGTCGGGTCGTCAGGCGTCTTGTCCGCCGTCGCGGTGAAGAACAGCAGGTCGCCGTCGAATCGGCGGGGCGTGAACTCCCCGACCAGTCGGACGTTCCGCTCGAACCCGCGGGCCAGGTCCGTCAGCTGTTCCGAGGTCGCCCCGGCGAGCGGGCTCTGCTGCTTCCTGAGCAGGTCCAGCGCAAGCTCTGACGTGAGCGCCTCAACTTCGCCAGTCTGCACCGGGTGGCCGAGCGAGTCAAGAAGATCCGCGAGCGCCTGCTGATCACCTGTCAGGCGGTCTTCGGACCGCTCGGCGGGGTAGCTGTCGAGCAGTGCGAGCAGCGCGACCTCCTCACCCCGCTCGCGCAGCCGGACCGCGATCTCGTGCGCCACCATGCCGCCGAACGACCAGCCGAGCAGGTGGTACGGGCCCTCGGGCTGCACCTCGCGGATCAACGTGAGGTAGTCCTCAGCCATCTCCGCGAGCGTCGCGGGCGAGGCCTCGGGTTCGGTCAGCGTGCGGGCCTGGAGGCCGTACAGCGGGCGCTGAGGCTCCAGTTCACGCAGCAGACCGGAATACACCCAGGCGATGCCGGCCGCCGGGTGGACGGCGAACAGTGGCGGCAGGGTCCCCTCGGCGCGCAGCGGCAGCAGGGTGGCGAAGTCGTCCGACCAGACCGGCGCCGCCCCCTCGGCGCCGGCCAGCCGCTCCGCCAGCCGGGCCACCGTCGGCGCCTCGAACAGGGCACGGATACCCAGCTCGACCCCGGTGGTTTCGCGCAGCCGAGCGGTCAGGCGGGCGGCGAGCAGCGAGTGGCCGCCGAGGTCGAAGAAGCCGTCGTCGATCCCGACCTCGGGGAGGCCGAGCACGTCCGAGAAGGCGGCGCACAGCTCCTTCTCCAGCGCGGTGCGCGGGGCCCGGCCGGCCACGGCGGTGGCGAAGTCGGGCTCGGGCAGCGCCTTGCGGTCCGTCTTGCCGCTGGGCGTCAGCGGCAGCGCGTCGAGGACCACGACGACGGTCGGCACCATGTAGTCGGGCAGCGCGCCGGCCAGGAAGGCGCGCACCTCGGCCGGGTCGAGCCCGGCGTCAGCGGCCGGGACGGCGTAACCGACCAGCCGCTTCACTCCGCCGGCGCCCTCGCTGACCACCACGGCGCCCGCGGCCACGCCGGGGTGGCGGGCCAGCACGGTCTCGATCTCGCCCAGTTCGATCCGGAAGCCGCGCACCTTGACCTGGTGGTCGACCCGGCCGAGGAACTCCAGGTTGCCGTCCGGCCGGCGGCGCACCAGGTCGCCCGTGCGGTACATCCGGCTGCCGGGCGGGCCGTACGGGTCGGCGACGAAGCATTCGGCGGTCATGGCGGGCCGCTGCCAGTACCCGCGTGCCAGGCCGGAGCCGGCTATGTAGAGCTCGCCGGGCACGCCGGCCGGGACGGGCCGAAGGCCGGCGTCCAGGACGTGGGTGCGGGCGTTCCAGACGGGCCGGCCGATCGGCGGGGCCTGCGGGGCGGGGCTGAGCGGGTCGCTCATGGTCGCGACCACGGTGGTCTCGGTGGGGCCGTACACCTGCATCACGGTGCGGCCCGGAGACCAACGCTCGACCATGTCGGCGGGCAGGGCCTCGCCACCGACCACGAAGCCGCGCAGGGTGGGCAGATCGCCGTCCGGGAGCGACGCGAGCATCGGGGCGACCAGGTCCGTGTGGGTGACGCCGTACCGGATGATCAGGTCGTACAGCTCCTGGCCGACGGCCTGCTGGTCCGGTCCCGGCACCACCAGGGCGGCGCCGGAGGAGAGGGTCATCACGATGTCGGCCATCGACACGTCGAAGCTGATCGATACGACCAGCAGGAAGCGGCTGCCGGGGCCGAGGCCGAGCCGGTCGACGTGGGTGCCGGCCACCGAGGCGATACCCCGGTGGGAGACCACCACACCCTTGGGGCGGCCGGTGGAGCCGGAGGTGTAGATGACGTAGGCGGGCCGGTCGAGGGTGAGCGCCGCGGTGCGGTCCGCGTCGGTCGGGTCGGTGGCCGGGTACGTCCCGTCCTCGTCCCGGTCGAGCACGATCACCGGACGGTCGCCGGCGGGCAGCCGGCCGGCGACGGCTTGCGTGGTGAGCACCAGGGCGGGGTCGCCGTCGGCCAGCATGTACTCGATGCGGTCGGCCGGGTAGCCGGGGTCTATCGGCAGGTATGCGGCGCCGGCCTTGGACACGCCGAGCAGCGCCACGACCATCTCGACCGACCGGGGCACGGCGAGCGCGACGAACTGCTCGGGCCCGATGCCGAGGGCGACCAGGCGGTGCGCGAGCCGGTTGGCCCGCTCGTTGAGCTCGCGGTAGGAGACCGTGGCGTCGCCGAACACCACCGCGTCCCCGTCGGGTGTGCGGGCCGCCTGGGCCTCGAACAGCTCCGGCAGGGTCGCCGCCGGGACCTCGCGGGCGGTGTCGTTCCAGCCGTGCAGCAGCTCGCGCTCCTCCGCGCCGAGGATCTCCAGCTCGCCGATGCGGCGGCCGGGGTCGGCCACCACGCTTTCGAGCAGCCGCAGCAGGTGACCGGCGAAGCGTTCGACGGTGCTGTGGTCGAACAGGTCGGCGCTGTACTCGACGACGCCCTCGATGCCGGCGGGCAGACCGTCCGCGCCCCGCCGCTCGACCAGGTCGAGCGCCAGGTCGAACTTGGCCAACCCGAGCGGGACGATCTCGGCGCGGCCGGTCAGCCCCGGCAGGTCGAGCTCGGCGTTCAGGCTCTCCTGGAAGGCCAGCATCACCTGGAACAACGGGTGGCGCGCCAGCGACCGGGCCGGGTTGACCAGCTCGACCAGCCGCTCGAACGGCAGGTCCGGGTGGGCGTACGCGGCGAGGTCGTGGGTGCGGACCCGGTCCAGCAGCTCGGTGAAGGCCGGGTTGCCGGAGGTGTCGGTGCGCAGCACCAAGGTGTTGACGAAGAAGCCGACCAGCTCGTCCAGCGCATCGTCGGTGCGGGCGGCGATCGGGCTGCCGATCGGGATGTCCTCGCCTGCGCCGAGCCGGGTGAGCAAGGTGGCCAGCGCGGTCTGCAGCAGCATGAACACGGTGGAGCCGTTCGCCCGCGCCACCTCCTGGACCCGGCGGTGGAGTTCGGCGTCGATGCGCAGCGGGACGGTCCCGCCACGGTAGTTGGCGACGGCCGGGCGCGGCCGGTCGGTGGGCAGGTCCAGCTGGTCGGGCAGTCCGGCCAGCGCGGTGCGCCAGAAACCGAGCTGCTGGGAGAGCTGGCTCCGCTCGTCCGCCTCCTCGCCGAGCACCTCGCGCTGCCACAGCGTGTAGTCGCCGTACTGGACCGGCAGTTCCTCCCACTGCGGGGACGAGCCCGCGGTGCGGGCGGTGTAGGCGCGGGACAGGTCGCGGGTGAGCGGGGTGGTGGACGGGCCGTCGGCGGCGATGTGGTGCAGCACCAGCAGCAGCACGTGCTGCTGCTCACCCAGTTCGAACAGGTGGGCGCGGAGCGGGATCTCGGTGGTCAGGTCGAAGCCGCCGCAGGCCGCGGTGTGCAGCTCCTCGGCCAGGGTCTCGCGGTTCGCCGCCTGCTCGTGCAGCCGCAGGCGGGCCTGTTCCGGGGTGAGGAGCAGTTGGTACGGCTCGCCGTCGAAGTCCGGGAACAGGGTGCGCAGTGCCTGGTGGCGCTCGGTCACATCGTTCAGCGCCTCGGTGAGCGCGGTGCGGTCGAGCGGGCCGTCGAGGTGCAGCGCCAGGGGGATGTTGTACAGCGGCGAGCCGCCCTCGAAGCGGTTGAGGAACCAGAGCCGGCCCTGCTGGTAGGAGAGCGGCAGCCCCTCCGGACGCTCGTGGCGGCGCAGCGGGGGGCGGGCCCCGGAGGCGCCCGCCAGCCGCTCGGTGAGGCCGGCCACGGTGGGCGACTCGAACAGGTGGCGGATCTTCAGTTCGGCGTCGAACAGCGCACGGATGCGGCTGATCAGCCGGATGGCGAGCAGGGAGTGGCCGCCCAGGGCGAAGAAGCTCTCCTCCAGCGGCACCGACGGCAGGCCGAGCACCTCGGCGAACAGGCCGGCGACCAGCTCCTCCTGGGCGGTGCGCGCGGCGCGCCCGGTCTGTGCGCCCGGCTGCTCCTCGTGGGCGGGGACGGGCAGTGCCTTGCGGTCGAGCTTGCCGTTGGGCGTGAGCGGCAGCCGGTCGAGCACCACCACCGCGCCGGGGACCATGTAGTCGGGCAGTTCGGTGGCGGCGTACCGGCGCAGCTCGGCCGGGTCGGGGCCGGCTGCGTCCGGGGAGCCGTCCGTGACGGGCACCACGTACCCGACGAGCCGCTTGTCGCCCGGCCGGTCCTCACGGACGAGTACGGCTGCCTGCGCCACCCCCGGGTGGGCGGCGAGCACTGACTCGATCTCGCCGAGCTCGATCCGGAAGCCGCGCAGCTTGACCTGGTGGTCGACTCGGCCGAGGTATTCGAGGTTGCCGTCGGCGGCCCAGCGGGCCAGATCGCCGGTGCGGTACATCCGGCTGCCGGGCGGCCCGTACGGGTCGGCGGTGAACCGCTCGGCGGTCAGGCCGGGGCGGCCGAGGTAGCCGCGGGCCAGGCCCTCGCCGGCGATGTACAGCTCGCCGGGGACGCCGGGGGCGGTGAGGGCGAGGTTGCGGTCCAGGATGCGGATCTGGGTGTTGTCGATGGGCCGGCCGATGACGGGCGCGCCGGGGCGGTCGTCCAGCAGCGCCGAGGTGGACCAGATGGTCGTCTCGGTGGGACCGTACATGTTGCGGACACCGGCGGACAGTTCGCGCAGCCGGGCGGCCAGGGCGGGCGGCAGGGCCTCACCGCCGACCAGGACCCGCACCCCGGCGAGCGCCTGCGGGTGGGAGGCGGTCAGCGCCTGCCAGAGCGAGGGGGTGGCCTGGACGACGCGGACGTGCTCGGCCTCGATGAGGGCGGCGAGGGCGGCCGGGTCCTGGACGGTCTCCTTGGCGGCGACCACCAGGGCGGCTCCGGAGAGCAGCGGCAGGTACATCTCCAGCGCGGCGATGTCGAAGGCGATGGTGGTGACGCCGAGCAGCCGGTCGTCGGCGGTCATCGGGACCTGCTCGCCCATGGCGGCGAGGAAGTTGACGAGCGCGGAGCGAGGCACCACGACGCCCTTGGGGCGGCCGGTGGAACCGGAGGTGTAGATGACGTACGCCGGGGTGGCCGCGTCCACGGTGATGCCGGGGCTGGTCGCGGGCTGGCCGGCGAGCCGGTCCTCCTGGTCGAGCAGCAGCCGGGGTACGGCGCCGTCGGTGGGGGTGTCGGCGGTGGTGACCAGCAGGGCGGGGGCCGCGTCCTGGAGCATGTAGGCGATCCGCTCGGCCGGGTAGTCCGGGTCCAGAGGCAGGTAGCCGGCGCCGGTCTTGAGGACCGCCAGCAGAGCGGTCACCAGGTCGGCGGTGCGCGGCAGGGCGAGGGCGACGTACTGCTCGGGCCGCACGCCCTCGGCGATCAGCAGGTGGGCGAGCCGGTTGGCGCGCTCGTCGAGTTCACGGTAGCTGAGCCGCTCGGTGCCGGCGACGACCGCGAGGGCGTCCGGAGTGGCCCGGACGACGGCCTCGAACCGCTCCACCAGGCCCTGCGCCGGCAGGGCGCGGGCGGTGTCGTTCCAGCCGTACAGCAGCTGCTGCCGCTCGTCGTCGGCGAGGACGTCGAGCCCGCCGAGCCGCCGGCCGGGGTCGGCGACGACGGCCCGCAGCAGCCGGCGCAGCCGGCTGAGCAGCAGTTCGACGCTCGGCCGGTCGTAAAGGTCACGGCTGTACTCGGCGACGCCGGTGATACCGCCGCCGGGCCGCTCCTGGCAGTACAGCGAGAGGTCGAACTTGGCCGCGTCCAGCGCGACCTCGACCGGCTCGGCGGTGAGGCCTGCCAGTTCGTGGTCGGCCGCGGGCGTGTTCTGCAGGGCCAGGAACACCTGGAACAGCGGGTGGCGGGCCAGCGAACGGGCCGGGTTCAGCGCCTCGACCAGCCGCTCGAACGGCACGTCCTGGTTGCCGTAGGCGGCGAGGTCGGTGTCGCGGACCCGCCGGATCAGCTCGGTGAAGGCCGGGTCGCCGGAGGTGTCGGTGCGGAGCACCAGGTTGTTGATGAAGAGGCCGACCAGGTCGTCCAGGGCCTCGTCGGTGCGGCCGGCGACGGGGCTGCCGATGGGGAGGTCGGTGCCGGCGCCGAGCCGGGTGAGCAGGGTGGCCAGGGCGGCCTGCAGCACCATGAAGAGGGTGGCCTGCTGGGAGCGGGCGAGCGCCAGCAGCTCGCGGTGCAGCTCCGCGTCCAGCTCGAACGGGACGCTCTCGCCGCGGTAGCTCGCCCGGGCCGGCCGGGGCCGGTCGGTGGGCAGTTCGAGCTGGTCCGGCAGCCCGTCCAAGGCCTGGCGCCAGTAGTCGAGCTGGCGGGCGTACGGGCTGTCCTCGTGGTCCTCGGAGCCGAGCGCATCGCGCTGCCAGAGCGCGAAGTCGGCGTACTGGACCGGCAGTTCGTCCCACAGCGGGGCACTGCCGCCAGCCCGGGCGGCGTACGCGCGGGCCAGGTCGCGGCGCAGCGGCGCGATCGACCAGCCGTCGGAGGCGATGTGGTGCAGCACCAGCAGCAGCACGTGCTCCTGCTCACCCAGTTCGAACAGGTGGGCGCGGAGGGGAGTTTCGTCGGCGAGGTCGAACGGGCGGGCTGACTCGCCGGCCAGCGCGGCGGCGAGGCCGGCCGCGGCTACAGGGGTGACCGGCAGTTGGGGCGCGGCATGGGCCAGCACCAACTGGTACGGCTCACCGGCTTCGGCCGGGAAGAGGGTGCGCAGCGCCTCGTGCCGCGCGGTGAGGTCGGCCAGCGCCGCGGTGAGCGCCGCCCGGTCCAGCGGGCCGCGCAGGCGCAGCGCGAGCGGGATGTGGCTCGCCGCCGGGTTCTCGTCCATCCGGCTGAGGAACCAGAGCCGCTGCTGCCCGTACGACAGCGGCGGGCGCTCCGGCCGCGGGCGCGGGGTGAGCGCGGCGCGGGCCGTGGCGGCGCCGTCGAGCCGCGGCGCCAGGGCCTCGGGAGTGGGCGCGTCGAACAGCGCGCGGACGCCGAGCTCCACGCCGAAGGTGGTGCGGATCCGGCTGACCAGCCGGGTGGCGAGCAGCGAGTGGCCGCCGAGCGCGAAGAAGTCGTCCTCGACGCCGACCCGGTCGACGCCGAGCACCTCGGCGAACAGGTCGCAGAGCAGTTCCTCGGGCAGGCCGCGGGCGGCGCGGCCGGTACCGGCGCCGGCCTCGGCGGCGGGCACGGGCAGCGCCTTGCGGTCGAGCTTGCCGTTCGGGTTGAGCGGGAATGCCTCCAGCGCCACGACGGCGGACGGCACCATGTGCGCGGGCAGCCGCTCCGCCAGGGCGTGCCGGACCTCGGAGGGTTCGGCGTCGCCGATCACGTAGCCGACCAGGCGGCGGTCGCCGGGGCGGTCCTCGCGGACCACCGCGACGGCCTGGTCGACCCCGTCGACTCCCGTCAACGCGGCTTCGACCTCGCCGAGTTCGATCCGGAAGCCGCGGATCTTCACCTGGTGGTCGAGCCGGCCGAGGTACTCGATCCGGCCGTCGGCCGACCAGCGGGTGAGGTCGCCGGTGCGGTACATGCGGGTGCCGGGCGGCCCGTACGGGTCGGCGACGAAGCGCTCGGCGGTCAGCCCGGGGCGGCCGAGGTAGCCGCGGGCAACGCCGTCACCGGCGATGTACAGCTCGCCGGCGACCCCGGCCGGTACCGGTCGCAGCGCGGCGTCCAGCACGTACACCCGGGTACGGCGCAGCGGCCGGCCGATGGGCGGGGCACTGTCCATCCGGCCGCTGGTGTACCAGGCGGTGGCGTAGACGGTGGCCTCGGTGGGGCCGTAGATGTTGGCCAGCCGGTCGGCGCCGAGGGCTGCCTTGATGTCGTTGCCGGCCTGGGCGGGCAGGCCCTCACCGGCGAGGACGACGGTGCCGGCGGTGGCGTCCAGGTCGCCCTGGGCCACCAGCTGGGCGAGCGCCGAGGGCACGCCGCTGACCAGGGTGGCGGAGCGGCCCCCGCGGTCGGCGAGCGCCAGCAGGTCGTCCAGCACCTCGACCGTGCCGCCGCAGAGCAGCGGCCCGAACAGCTCGAACACCGAGACGTCGAAGTTGAGCGACGTGGTGAGCAGCACGTGCGCCAGAGGCTCCTGGCCGAACTCCTCGTGGGCCCAGGCGGCCAGGTTGGCCACCGAGGCGTGCTGGACCACCACGCCCTTGGGACGGCCGGTGGAACCGGAGGTGTAGATGGCGTACGCCGGGTGCTCGGGCCGCAGCTCCACCACCGGGTCGTGGGCGGGACGGTCGGCGGCGAGGGCGGAGTCGTCGAGCAGCAGGCGGGGCACGCCGGAGTCGGGCAGGTCGATCCCGTCCGTGGTGAGCACGAGGGCGGGCCCGGCGTCACGGAGCAGGTAGTCGATGCGGTCGGCCGGGTACTTGGGGTCGACGGGCAGGTAGCCGGCGCCGGCCTTGAGGACGGCCAGCAGCGCCACCACGGCCCGCTCGTCGCGCGGCAGGGCGAGTGCCACGAACTGCTCGGGTCCGACGCCGCGGCCGATCAGCTCGTGGGCGAGCCGGTTGGCCCGCGCGTTGAGCTCGGCGTAGGTCAGCTCCCGGCCTGCGGCCAGCACGGCGACGTGGTCGGGGGTGGCTGCCACCTGGGCCTGGAAGAGCGCGGGCAGTGTCTGGTGGACCACTGGCGCGTCGGTGTCGTTCCAGGTCTCCAGCATCTGGTGGCGCTCGGCCGCGGAGAGCACCGAGACCTCGCCGGCCGACTGCTCGGGGTCCTCGGCCAGGGCGGTCAGCAGGCGCACCAGACGCTCGCCGAGCCGGACCGTCTCCATCTGGCTGAAGGCATGGGTCTGGTGGCTCAGCCGCAGCCGCAGCCGCTCGCCGGGATGGATGAGCAGCGCCAGCGGGTAGTGGACGGCGTAGCGGCTGTCCACCGCGGCGCCGGTGCGGTCGCCGGGGAAGCTCTCGAAGACCGTCAGGGTGTCGAACAGCTCACCGAGCCCGGCCGACTGCTGGATCTCGCCCAGCCCGGTGTACTGGTGCGCGGCCATTGCGGCCTGCTGCTCCTGGATGCCGGCCAGCAGGCTGGACAGCGTCCGGTCGGGTGCGATGCGGACCCGGACCGGCACGGTGTTGATGAACAGTCCCACCATGCTTTCGATGCCCGGCAGTTCGGGTGCCCGGCCCGAGACCGTGGCGCCGAACACCACGTCGTCGCGGCCGGTGAGCCTGGCCAGCAGCAGCGCCCAGGCGCCCTGCACGGCGGTGTTGAGGGTCAGTGCGCGTGCGCGCAGCACACCGTCGAGCCGGGCGGTGAGCTCGGCGGACAGCTCAACCCAGTGGTCGCGGGGCAGTTCGTCGGCGACGCGCGCGCCACCGCCGGCCGCCGCCGGGGCGAGCAGGGTGGGCTCTTCCAGCCCGTCGAGCAGGCCGCGCCAGGCCTCCCGCGAGGCCGCATGGTCCTGACCGGAAAGCAGGGCGAGGTAGTCACGGTACGGAGTGACCGGGCTCGGCTCGACTCCGGCCAGCAGCGCGGACAGCTCGTCCATCAGCAGCGGCAGCGACCAGCCGTCGACCAGGATGTGGTGGAAGGTCAGGGCGGCCCGCCGGCCGCGCGGGCCGAGGTCGGCCACGGCGAGGCGCACCAGCGGCGGCGCGGAGAGGTCGAAGCCGCGCTTGCGCTCGGCGTCGAACAGCTCGGCGGCCTTCTGCGACGCGTTCGTGCCGACGTACTGGACGACGGTGAACTCCGGTTCGCCTCCGGCCGGGACGAACTGGACGGGCTGCGCCTGGTCGTCGTGGGCGAATCCGGCCCGGAGGTTCGGGTGGCGGTCGAGCAGCCGGCCGACCGCGGTCCGCAGCTCTTCGGGCTCGGCGTCCAGCTCGAACACCAGCTGTACCGAGTAGACGTCCAGCCCGCCTTCGGAGTACTCGGCGTGGAACAGCAGGCCCTGCTGGAGCGGGGCGAGCGGCCAGAACTCCTCGGCGTCGGGGTGGACGGCTCGCAGTCGGGCGAGCCGGGTGGCGGTCGGCTCGGGCAGGGCGGGCAGCGCGAGGGCGGCCTCCTCGGCCGGCTCCCCGGCGATCTCGGCGAGGGCGGCGACGGTGCGGTGGGTGAAGACGTCGTGCTGGGTGAGCGTCAGCCCCGCCCGGCGGGCCCGGCTGACCAGCTGGATGGAGCGGATGGAGTCGCCGCCGAGGTCGAAGAAGCTGTCCTCGACGGAGATCTCCGGCAGGTCGAGCAGCTCGGCGACCAGGTCGTGCAGCACCCCCTCGGTGGGCGTCCGCGGGGCGGTCCGCTCGCCGGCCGGAGCGGGGCCGGGCGCCGGCAGCGCCTTGCGGTCGAGCTTGCCGTTGGGGGTCAGCGGGAAGGCGTCGAGCAGCACGAACGCGGTCGGGACCATGTACTCGGGCAGCTCCGCGGCCGCGGCCTCGCGCACCGCCGGCACGTCGATCCCGCCGCCCGGCGCCGGCACCAGGTAGGCCACCAGTCGCTTGCTGCCGGGCCGGTCCTCCCTGGCCAGGACGGCGCAGGCGCCGACGCCGGGCTGGGCGTCCAGCACGGCCTCGATCTCACCCAGTTCGATCCGCAGGCCGCGGATCTTCACCTGGTGGTCGGCGCGGCCCGCGTAGACCACCACGCCGTCCTCACGCCACCGGGCGAGGTCGCCCGTGCGGTACATGCGCGCGCCGGGCGGCCCGTACGGGTCGGCGACGAACCGCTCGGCGGTCAAGCCGGGGCGTCCCAGGTATCCGCGGGCCAACTGGACGCCCGACAGGTACAGCTCGGCCGTCTCGCCGACCGCGGCCGGCCGCAGCTCGGCATCGAGCACGCGCACCTGGGTGTTCCAGACCGGACGGCCGATCGGAACGGACGGCTCGCCCGGCTCGGGAACGCACTCCCAGGAGGTGACGTCGACGGACGCCTCGGTCGGCCCGTACAGGTTGTGGAGCGGCACGCCGGGCAGCACCGCCCGGAAGCGGGCGGCGAGTTCGACCGGCAGGGCCTCGCCGCTGGCGATCACCCGGCGCAGGCCGGCGCAGCCGGCGGCGGCCGGCTCGTCGACGAACGCCTGGAGCATCGACGGCACGAAGTGCACGGTGGTGATGCGCTGGTCACGGATCAGCTCCGCCAGGTACGCGGGGTCGCGGTGCCCCTCGGGGCGGGCGACCACCAGCACGGCGCCGGTGATCAGCGGCCAGAAGAACTCCCAGACCGAGACGTCGAAGCCGGACGGGGTCTTCTGCAGCACGCGGTCGCCGTCGGTCAGGCCGTACTGCGCCTGCATCCAGTGCAGGCGGTTGACGATGCCCTCGTGCGGGACGACGACGCCCTTGGGGCGGCCCGTCGAGCCGGATGTGTAGATGACGTATGCGGCGTCGGCCGGCCGCGGGGCGAGCACGGCGGCCGGCTCGTGGCCCGCGGCGTCGGCATCGGCATCGGCATCGGCATCGGGGAGGCGGTCGAGGACCAGGGTGGGGACGGCCTCCCCCGCCGGGTGGCCGACCGTGCTGTGGCTGAGCAGCAGCACGGGCGCGGCGTCTTCGAGCAGGTAGGCGATCCGGTCGGCGGGGTAGTCCGGGTCGACGGGCAGGTACGCGGCGCCGGTCCGGAGCACCGCCAGCAGGCCGACCACCAGCTCGACCGAGCGCGGCACGGTGAGCGCGACGAGCCGGTCCGGGCCGGCCCCGTACCGCCGCAGCCGCTGCGCCAGCTGCTCCGCTCTGGCGTCCAGTTCCGCGTAGCTGAGCTCGACGTCCTCGAAGACCAGCGCGGTCCGGTCCGGGGTGCGGGCCGCCTGAGCGGCTAGCAGTCCGGTCAGGGTCTGCGACGTGCCCGGCAGCTCGTGCGCGGTGTCGTTCCAGTCTGCCGGGACGTTCCGGCGCCCGTCCGTGTGCTGCCCAGTCATGTCTTCCCCTCGAAAGTGGCATCGTGCTCGGTGACGCGTCGTGCTCGGTGACGCGTCGGCGTGTGCGACGCGTCGGTGCTCGGTGGCGTGCTTCGGGTGCGGGGCGCGCGCCGGCCCGGCGGTCAGGTCAGCGGCGGCTGGAAGCTGCGCTCGGTGTGGGCGCGGAGTCGGTGTGGCGTGGTGGCGTCGATGTACGTGCGGGCCGGCACGTGTGGCGAACCGAAGCGCGCTCGCGCCCAGTCGGGCGTCTGCGACGGGTCCATCGGGACCGGCGGGTGTCCGGGCAGTTCGACGCAGTCCGCGCCGAGGTTCGCCCGGGTGGTCATCGCCCACAGCAGTTCCTCGGCACCGCGGACCTGGACGTCGTCGTCGGTGAACAGCACCGTCTTGACGAACGGATGCCGGCGGACGACCTCGTCGGCGATCGCGAGCAGGGCCCGGTCCGCCGCGTCGGAGTCTTTGCGCACGGCGACGGCCAGCAGCAGCATGCCGCCGCCGGCGGGCGAGAAGTGCAGGTCGTGCACGTGCAGCCCGGGAGCGGACGGCAGCGACAGGGCCACCGAGAGGGCTCCGGCGACACCCAGGATGTGCGATTGCTCGCGGCCGGGCCCGATGACGGCCTGGTAGAGCGGGTCGCGCCGGGTGGTGACGGCGGTGACGGTGAGCACCGGCAGTCCGCGCTTGGCCCGACCGTCGTACCCCAGGAACTCCGGCAGCGACCCGTCGGGTGCGGTGCCCGGCAGGGCCTCGTCGGCCAGCGTGCCGTCCAGGTACCCCTCCAGGACGATCTCGCTCTCGGCGATGGCGGCCGCGCCGGGCTGGGTGAGCGCCGCGACCAGCGAGAGCGGCGCCCCGGCGAGACCACCGGCCACCGCCGGCTTGTCCGACCCGTGCGGCAGGAAACGGGAGTTGACCGCCGAGGCGATCATCGCGGCAGGCGGCACTCCGAGGTTGACGGTGACCGGCAGGCGCTCACCGCGCGCCACCGCCCGCTCGTACAGCTGTCCGAGCCGACGGCCGGGGACCATCCAGATGGTCAGCCGGTCGCGGCCGATCACCAGCATCCGGTGCGCGGAGAGCGCGCTCTGACCGGTGAAGGCGTCCCCGGCGTGCACCAGGGCGGCCGTCAGGTAGGGCCCGGCGTCCCTGGGAGTGGTGGTGAGCACGGGCAGCTCGCGCAGGTCGACCTCGCCGACGACCACCTGCTGGCAGGGCGCCGTGGCCACCTTGACCGGCGCGATCCCCGCGGCCACCAAGGCGGCGGCACTCTGCGGCGTGGTGTGCCGGGGCAGGCCGGGCAGCCAGCCGCGCAGCCGGTCCTCGTCTCCGTACATCCCGAGCAGCACCGGCGGGGCGAGCCGGCCGGCGGCGCCGGAGCGCACCCCGGTGTACAGCACGGCCGGTTCGGGCCGGGAGACGCCGACCGCGGGCACACCGGCGTACCGCTCGGCGAAGTCGGCGGCCACCGCCTCCCGGGCGACCGGCTCGTCCCGGGTGAGCACCGGCATCCCGGCCAGCGCGGTACGCAGGGACAGGCCGGCAGCGGCGGTGCGCTCCGTGGTGCCCGATTCGGTGGTCACCATGCCGCCGCCACGCCCTCGCCGAGTTCGCCGAACCAGCCGTTCAGGTCCGGGTGGCGCAGCAGGCCCGTGCCGATGAGCAGGCCCCGGTACCCGGCGGCGAGCAGCCCGGTGGCGTCCTGCGGCATCTCGATGCCGCTCGCACTGACCGGCACCCGGGTGCCGGTGGCGAGGACGTCGGGCAGCAGGCGCAGGCTTCGTCCCAGGTCGGGCGCGTCCTGCTCCTTCTGCCGGATGTCCTTGTTGTTGACGGCCACCACGCAGGACTCGCCGTGCACCAAGGACGCCAGCTCCTGTTCATTGGTGACCTCGACGAACGGGGTCAGCCCGTGCTCCAGGGCGGACTCGATCAGCCCGGGCAGCACGCCGCGCGGCAGTACCGTGGCGGTGAGCAGCACCGCGGAGGCGCCGGCCGCGCGCGCCTCGGCGAGCTGCCGCTCCTTGGTGAAGAAATCCTTCACCAGGACGGGCAGGTCGGTGGCCGACGCCACCTCGTCCAGCAGTGCGGCAGTGCCGCCGAACCACGAGCCGGTGACCACCGAGAGGGCGGGCGCGCCCAGCCGGGTGTACTCGTCCACGATGGACCGCACCGGCCGGCCTCGGAACAGGTCCTCGCCGTGCGCGCTGCGGGCCTTGAGCTCCATGATCACCGGCAGCCGGGCGGCCAGCAACGCCGCAGGGAAGTCGTCGGCGGTGGAGCGCCAGGCCGCCCGGATGGCCTCGATCCGGGGCGTCTGGAAGCCGCCGCCCGCGCCGCGCGCGGCGCTGTCCACGTCGATGCCGGCGAAGCCGGAGTGGCTCCGGGCCGCCCGGTGCGCGCCGGCGTTGACGGCGCTGATCCCGCCCGCGAGCATGAACGGCCTGGTCAGCCGAGCGAGTACCGACTCGACGGCCCCGGCCGCCAGCGGCACGCCGGTGCTGCCGATCTTGCCGTCGGCGCCCACCGAGTCGAAGAGGAAGACGTCCACGCCCGCCCGCTCGTACGCCCCGATCAGCGGCGCCTCCAGCACCCGCCCGTCCAGGACGTGCAGCACCTTCAGCAGTTCGACGGCGGGCAGCTCCGCGCGGATCGCCGCCACCTGGGCCGGCGTGGCGTAGCCGTGCAGCTGCACCCGGGACACTCCGGAGGCGGTGACCGCCTCGCGCAGCGCCGCCGGGTCGGCGAGCAGGGTCACCAGGACCGGGGCCGGCCCGCCGGCCGCCCGAGCGAGGCCGGCCAGTCGGATCAGCTCCGCCAGGGCGAGGTCGGCGGGCCCGTCCGGCACGCCGTACCAGAGTCCGATCAGATCGACCGGGGCCCCGGCGAGCAGCCGCAGCTGGTCCTCGCCGGTCACCCCGCACACCTTCAGCCGCACCGTCCGCTCAGCTCCCCACGACCGGAGACCCGGCGGACCGCGACCCGAACTGCTCCGGCAGCCTGGCCAGCGACCGGGCCACCAGCTCCTGGTCGAAGCCCTCGTCCACGAGCTCGCCGCCCAGGTACTTCTCGTACGCCGTCAGGTCGAAGTGGCCGTGGCCGGAGAGGCCGAACAGGATCGCTTCCGAGCGGCCCTCCTCCTTGAGCCGCAGCGCCTCGTCGATGGCCACCCTGATGGCGTGCGTGGACTCCGGGGCGGGCACGATGCCCTCGGTACGGGCGAAGCTCACGCCGGCCTCGAAGCAGCGGGTCTGCGGTACGGCGCGCGCCTCCATCAGCCCGTCCTCCAGGGCCTGGCTGACCAGCGGCGCGATGCCGTGGTAGCGCAGGCCGCCGGCGTGGATCGCGGGCGGCACGAAGGAGTGGCCGAGGGTGTGCATCTTCAGCAGCGGGGTCAGGCCGGTGGTGTCGCCGAAGTCGTAGGCGACACGGCCTTGAGTGAGGCTGGGGCACGCGGCCGGCTCGGCGGCGATCACCCGCACCCTGCGGCCGCCGCGCAGCTGCTCGCCGAGGAAGGGGAAGGCCAGGCCGGCCAGGTTGCTGCCGCCACCGGCCGCGCCGATGATGATGTCCGGGTAGTCGTCGGCCATCTCCAGCTGGAGCAGCGCCTCCTTGCCGATCACCGTCTGGTGCAGCGCGACGTGGTTGAGCACGCTGCCGCCCGCGTAGTTGGTGAACGGGTCGTTCATCGCCACTTCGATCGCCTCGGAGGTGGCGATGCCGAGGCTGCCGGGGCAGTCCGGGTCCTCGGCGAGGATGCCGCGCCCGGCGGCGGTCTCGGTGGACGGGCTGGGCACGCAGGTGGCGCCGTAGGAGTGCATGAGGGCGCGGCGGTAGGGCTTCTGGTGGTAGCTGACCTTCACCATGAAGACTTTGACCTCAAGGCCGAAGAAGGCCCCGGCGAGGGAGAGCGAGGAGCCCCACTGGCCGGCCCCGGTCTCGGTGGCGAGCCGGTGGATGCCGGCCTCCTTGTTGTAGAAGGCCTGCGCGATGCCGGTGTTGGGCTTGTGGCTGCCGGCCGGGCTGCCGCCCTCGTACTTGTAGTAGATCCGCGCGGGGGTGTCGAGCAGCTTCTCCAGCCGGCGGGCCCGGAACAGCGGCGCCGGCCGCCACTGGGCGTAGATCTGCCGGACCACGGAGGGGATCTCGATGTCCCGCTCCAGGGAAAGCTCCTGCTCCGCCAGCTCCTTCGGCATGATCGGGAGCAGGTCTGCGACGGCAGCGGGCTGACCGGTACCCGGGTGGAGCGGGGGCGACAGCACGGGCAGGTCGGCGGCGAAGTTATACCAGGTCGTCGGGATCTGTGCATCGGCGAGTTGGTACTTGATGGTGTCCACGGTGGCGGCCTCCGGGCCTGGTTGTGGGGAGTGGGATGGGAGTCAGGTGGTGCTGGCGACGGCCGCGTCGGCCACCAGCGAACCGGCGGTGAACCGGCGGCTGTCCGGTCCGGCGAACAGCCCGGGGTGCTCACGGGTCATCCCGGTCAGCACCATGTCGTACGGAAGGTCGTCGAACTCGCCGTGTTCGTGCAGGAACTCCATCTGCCGGGCGCCGTGCTCGTCGAAGGGGTGGTGCACGCTGTCGGCCGTCCCGTCGAACGCCAGCGGCTTCATCCCGTACAGACGGCAGAGCAGCTTGTTGAACACCGGCGTGGCCCGCACCCAGCGCCCGTTCAGGTGGACGGAGGTGAGCGCGTGGTAGTGGAAGACGTCGCCACCGACGTACTCCTTGATCCGCTCGGACGCCAGGTGGTTGCGCACGTCGGTGAGCACCAGGCGGCCGGGGATGCCGACCGAGCGCAGCGCGGCCAGGTACACCAGTGACTTGTGGATGCACATGCCGCGCTTCGCCTTGATGGTCTGGCTGGCCGTCAGCATCCGGCGCGAGAAGTCCGCTCCGTAGATTTCGTAGCCGATCTGGTCCCGCACGGCGTAGTAGAGCCGCACCGCACGGTCCCGGTCATCCTCTCCACCGTCCGGCAGCGCCTGCGCGACGAAGGCGCTCACCTCCGGCGAGGCGTGGTCGATGAATTCGGTGGCCGCCAGCGTGCTGGCGAACGCGTCGCTCGACATGGGAAAGGTCTCCGTACTCTCGGAAGGGGCCGGTCACAGGCCGAGCATGGTGGCGATGCGGACCCGCTGGACCTCGGAGGTGCCGGAGTAGATCGTCCCGGCGACGGCGTTGCGCAGCTCCTGCTCGACGCCGTACTCCGCCATGTAGCCGTTGCCGCCGAAGATCTGCACGGCGTGGAGGGCAGAGGCCAGGTTCGCCTCGCTGACCACCAGTTTGGTGGAGGCCAGGTCGACGGTGATGTCCGAGCCGGCGGCGAGGGCCACGGCGGTGTCGTAGAGCCAGCGCCGGGAGGTCTCCACGCCGATCCGCATGTCCACGATCCGACTCGCCACCAGCTGGAACGACCCGATCGGCTGCCCGAACGCGGTGCGCTCCCCCGCGTAGGCGATGCACTCCTCAAGCCGGCGCTGCATTTCACCGAGGGTGACGGCGAAGGAGCACAGGATCTCCCACTTCATCACGTGGTCGAGCACCATGAATCCGGTGCCGACCCGGCCGATCACATGGGACTTCGGCACCCGGCAGTCGTCGAAGAAGAGCTCTGACATCGGGGAGGACTTGAGGCCCATCTTCTCGATCGGATTGCCGACTGTCAGCCCGGGGGCGTCCCGGTCCACCAGGAACGCGGTCACCCCGAGCGGGCCGGCCGTCGGATCGGTCTTGGCATAGACCGCGATCACGTCGGCTATCGGTCCGTTGCTGACGAAGGTCTTGCTCCCGTTCAGCACGAACACGTCGCCGTCCGGCACCGCGGAGGTGCGCATCGCCAACGCGTCCGAGCCACCGCCGGGTTCGCTGATCGCGTGGGCGCCGATCAGACTGCCCGTGGCGATCCCGGTCAGGTACCGCTCCTTCTGGGCGGCCGTACCGAAAGCCTGCAGCGGGACTCCGACACTCACCATGCTGGTGGTGACGGAGAAGTTCAAACCGCCGTTGCGGCAGCCGTGGCCGAGGCCTTCCAGGACGTACATGGTGGTCAGCAGGTCCTGGCCGAGCCCGCCCAGCTCGGATGCGAAGGGCAGCCCGAGCAGGCCCGAGTCCACGACCGCTTGCCACGGCCCGCGCGGGAACCGGGCGGCCTTGTCGTGAGCCAGGTGGTCGTCACCGAACTTCTCGAACCACGGTGTCAGGCCGTCGCGCAGAGTGCGCTGGTCGGCGGACCATTGGATCATCGCAGCTTCATCCCCCGTCGGTGGTCGGTGGCGCGGGTGCGCTCAGTAGTGGGAGGACGAGGCGCCGCTGAGGTCGTGCACCTCGTCGCCGCGCAGCGCCGGGGTGAAGACGCACACCAGGCGCAGGTCCTCCTCCGGCCAGGCGATCAGCCAGTGCGCGTCGTGCTGGTCGAGCGCGTAGAGCGTGCCGGGCTCGATGACGTGGCTGTTGCCGGCCATGTCGACGACCTCGCCCCGGCCCGAGATGCAGTAGCAGGCCTCCAGGTGCCGCTTGTACTCCAGCAGCGACTTGGTGCCGGCGGAGACGACCGTGTCGGTGACCGAGTAGCCCATCTGGTCGGCCTCCACCAGGAAGCGGCGGCTGAGGCCGTTGCCCCACTCGACCGTCTTCGCGTTCTCAAGCTTGCGAATCAGCATGGTGATCTCCGTTCTTGATGGAATGGGTGTTCTTCACGTGCGGACTCGTGGCGCAGCCCGCCGACGAAAGAGCCGAGTTCGGCGAGCAGGTCGCCGCCGGTCCCCAGGACCCGTTCGACCTCCGCCACCAGGGCGCTTCCGACGATCGCGGCGTCCGCGCCCAACTCGCCCATGGCCGCCGCATCCTCGGCGGTCCGGACCCCGAAGCCCACGGCCACCGGGGCGGAGGTGAGCTTCTTGAGGGTGGCGATCACCGGCGCCAGGGCAGCGCGGTCGGGAGCCGGAGCTGTGCCCGACCGGCCGAAGTGGGCCACCAGGTAGAGGTACGCCGAGGCGAACTCGGCACTTTCGGCCAGGACCTCCCGGGGCGAATTCGGGTAGCAGGTGGTCACCACCGGCTGCCCGATCCGCTGCGCTGCCTCCAGGTACCGTCGGCGGGCCAGCGGCGGAAGGCCGTGCAGCAGCGTCGCATCGGCCCCCGCGCTCCTGGCCCGGCGCAGGAACTCCTCAAGGCCCACCGGCTTCACCGAATGGCCCCAGTCGGCCAGCAGCGCGATCCGGGTGTGCCGCAGGTCCGGCCGCACCCGCTCGACGAAGCCGAGCACGGCGTCCAGGTCCACACCCCCGTGCAGCGCGCGCCGGGCGGAGCGCCGGATGACCGGGCCGTCGGTCACCGAGTCCGGAAACGGCACGGCCAGTTCCAGGCAGTCCACTCGCTCGGCGTCCAGCAGCCGCACCAGCTCGTCCAGCCGGTCCAGCCCCGGGTCGCCGGCGTTGAGGAACAGCGCCAGGCCCGGGGCGGCGGGACCGCGGCCGGGGAAGAACCCGGCCCCGGCGTCCGTGTGCCCGACCGGGTCCGTACGGTCCGTACGGTCAGACACCGGCCCGCACCTCCCGGCGCAGCCGCTCCACCAGCTCGACCGCGGCCCCGTCGGACACCGCCGCCCGGGCCGTCGCGTACGCCTGCGCCCAGTCGGTGGTCCGGCCGGACGCGATGGACGCGGCGGCCGCGTTGAGGCAGATGCTCTCCACCGCCGCCGCCGGGCCGTGGCCCCGGAGCAGTCCGAGCAGGTGCCCGGCCGCGTCGGCGCCTTCCCCGGCCGGGCGGAGGTCGCCCAGGGTGCCGTCCACCGCCGTGCCGACCGTCTCGGGCCCCACGCCCGTCTCCTTGCCGTTGGCCAGCACGGTGTTCCCGGTAAAGCTGATCAGCTCGTCCACGCCGAGGCGGTTGCGCACCAGCCAGATCCGCCGGCTGGCTGCCAACTCGACGAAGCTGTCCCATAGTTCCGGCGAAGAGACGCCGGTCAGCTGCGCCTCGACGGGCACTGCCGCCAGGAACGGACCGAGCACGTTGACGAACCGGCCGATCTGGTGCATGCCGTACGGCAGTACGGCACGGGCCAGCTCGGTCAGCTCCGCCGGGTAGACGAACCCCCCGGCGAAAGCCACGTTGAACCGGCCGAGCAGGTCCTCGCACTGCGCGTAGGAGCGCGCGGTGGGAATGCCGAGCCGGTCCAGGATGTCGATCGAGCCGTACCGGCTGCTGTAGCCGCGCGACCCGGTCTTGACGATCGGAACCCCGGTGGCCGCGGCCACCAGGACCGCGGCGGTGGTCAGGTTGAAGGTGGCGGGGCCGCCTCCGGTACCGACCATGTTGACGACGCCGGGCCAGCGGGCCGGCAGCGGTTGCGAGCGGTCGGCCAGCGAGCCGAGGAACGACTCCAGGGTCGGCGTGGCCGGCGTGCGGGTGGAGAGCGAGGCAAGCACCGCGAGGGCCTCACCGTCCTTCAGCCGGCGGGCGTGCAGCCGCTCCCAGAAGTCGGCCCACAGGGGGCGCTCCACCGGTTCGGTCCGCCGGACGAGGCTGTGCAGCAGATCGGGCACGGTTACTTCGCCCCGGAGGCCACCGCGTCGGCCTGTGCGAGGAAGGCGTCGATGGCGGCGACCGACCGGAAGTTCTCCGGCAGGATGTCGAGCGAGTCGATGTCCAGCTTGTAGGTGTTCTCCAGCCAGCCCACCAGGGTCAGCAGGCCGAGGCTGTCGACCACGCCGTTGGCCAGCAGGTCGAAGTCGTCGTCGATCTCCTCGACGGTGACCTCCAGCAGGAACTGCTCGATCAGATAGTGCTTGATGTCGTCCATGCGCGTCATGTCAGCCTCCGGAGGCAGTGAGCGGTCGGTCGGTTTGCGCCTGCCGGGAACGGCTTCGTACGGCCTTGCGGTCGAGCTTCCCGGTACTGGTGCGGGGCAGCGGGGTGTCGACCAGCCCGACGGTGGTCGGAATGGCGACCCTGGGAAGCAGCCCGGCGACGTGTTGGCGGATGATCAAGGAATTGAGCTCGGCGCCCTCGGCGCGTTGCACGACGGCGTGCAGCCGCATGCCCGCGAGCTCGTCGGGCTCGGCGAGCACCACCGCCTCGGCGACCGCCGGGTGGCTGCGCAGGGCGGCCTCGACCTCGGTGGTGTTGATGCGCACGCCGCGGACCTTCACCATGTGGTCCCGCCGGCCCTCAAGGGTCAGCACACCGTCGGCGTGGCGGCGGACCAGGTCGCCCGTGCGGTAGTAGCGCCCGTCAGGGTGCTGCGAGAAGACGCCCCGGTCGAGCTCGGGATCCAGGTAGCCGGCGGTCTGGAACGGTGTGGAGACCACGAGTTCACCGCGGCCGGGCCCGTCCAGCTCGGTGCCGTCCTCGTCCAGGACCAGCGCGCTGACCCCGTCGATCGGCCGGCCGATCGGCACCGTACCGTACGGCATCGGGTCCATCGGGTCCATCGTGTGGATGAAGCTGTCGTTGGTCTCGGTGCAGCCGTAGACGTTGTGGAACGTCGCCTTGGGCAGCAGCGCCGGCAGCGGTTCGAAGCCCCGGGCGCTGACGGCGTCACCGGTGAGCAGCGCGTGCTCGATGCCGTCCAGCAGCAGTCCGTGCTCCGCCTCGGCGGCCTGGGTGAGCAGTTGGTACAGCATCGGGACGCCCTGGACCACCTGAACCGGGCGGGCCTGGAACTGGGCCCGCAGGTGGGCCGGATTGGCGGCGAGATCCTGGTCGATCACGGTGACGCAGCCGCCACGGCTCAGCGTGGTCCAGATGTCGAGCAGGCAGAGGTCGAAGTTGAGCGGCGCGTAGTTGAGCACTCCGCTCTCCGGACCGATGCCGAAGTAGCCGGCCGCCCAGTCGGTGAACCGCTGCACCGCACCGCCGGTCAGCGGCACGACCTTGGGCAGCCCGGTGGAGCCCGAGGTGGTCAGGAGCAGCACGACGTCGTCCGGGCCGGATTCCGCGTGTGTAGTGAACTCTCCTTCAGTGGACATCAGTTGGTCTGGCTCGGGCAGTCGACGGGCACCACAGCGGTCCAGCAGGGCGGACAGCGTCTCGGCACCGAGCTCCGCCGAGGGCAGCAGGACCGGCTGGCGGAGCATCAGACAGGCCAGCACCACGGCGATGGCCTGCGGCGACTTCTTCGCCACCATGGCCACCGGCTCGGCGGAAGGCAGGCCCAGCCCGGCCAGCCCCACGGCGGCCGCACCGGCCATCCGATGCAGTTCCGCGTAGCTCACCTCCTCCGCGTGCCACAGCAGCGCCGGCGCCTGCGGACGGACCTTTGCCTGTTCGGCGATCCGGCCGGGGAGGGATCTCCATGGCATCGAGCAGTCCTCCGTCTCACGTAGAAATGTCTGCGCGAACAGCCGAAGATCAGCACGGCTGTGGCAGGAATGCGCGCACCGCGGAAAAGCCCACGGCGAAGAGCGGTCGCGACGATGAGCACGCCGGAGCCGTCAAGGATTGAATAGCTGAATACACGCCCAGAAGTTGATTACTAAACTTCCCGATGCGCATGGAGAAAGCTCCTGATACCGGTCATCCGATGCCAGAAAACTCCCTCATGCGATCTTGCACCGCCAGATCAGTCCGCTTGCCGCCCCGAGGGCTGCGCGAAGGCGGCGAAGACGCCGAGCAAAAGGTAGGTGCAGCCGGTGATGTACTTCTGTGCGCGGGCGAACCGCACATTGCGGGCGAGCCAGGCGCCCACCCCGACCGAAGCCATCGCGTACAACAGGTCCATGGCCAGCGCGATCGCGAAGAACACCAGGCCGAGAGCCAGCGTCTGGCTCGCCACGGAGCCCCGGTCGGGGTCGACGTACTGCGGCAGCAGCGCCAGGAAGAAGAGCGCGACCTTGGGATTGAGCACGTTCACCAGGACGCCCTGCCGCAACAGCGCACCAACGGGCTGGTGGCCGTCCGTACCCGATGGCCGCTCACCCACCGTGTCGCTTTTGGACAACAGGGTGCGAACGCCCAGGTAGACGAGGTAGGCGGCGCCGGCGTACTTCACCACGTTGAACGCCAGGGTGGAGGTGGCGACCAGCGCCGACACCCCGACCACCGTGCCCAGGACGTGTACCAGCGTGCCGAGTTCCACCCCGACCGCCGAGGCGAAGGCCGCCCGCCCGCCCTGGCCGATGCCGCGACTGAGGATCAGCAGCATGTTGGGCCCGGGCACGGCGACCACCGCGACCACCGTCGGCAGGAACAGCATCAGCGCCGCCGTCGACGGAAGCGTCAGCTCCACGGGACCGATCCCCCTCCGCGGTCCGCGGCCTGACCGTGGCTCAACCCCACTCCAGATCCTTGTCCTGGCAGCCTGCGATGTCGGCGGCGGAAACGGAATCCACCCAACCTGGCTGAAATGCTGTTCGATTGTGCGCCATACTGCCCATCCCCCGTTATTTCACCGTGCTTTGATCTGCTCCGCCCATAAGCTGGGCCTCGATTCCCCATACGCTAGGTGTCGAGCGGAGATACCTCGATCTTGCTCGCCGAACCGCGGTAAGTCCAGGGACGAGCGGTGTCCGAAAGGTGCCGTGACTGGTGGCGGCCAGGTTGTTCGCAGCGGACTGCCGCAGCACCACCAAGCAGTACCACCATCACGGAGTGGCAATGGATCTCGAAAAGGACCGGAAAGCCCTGACCTCCCTGTACCGGCAGTTGAGAAATGAGCCGAATCTGGGTACGCCGGAGATCTGTGCTCGGGCGGGCCTGGATCCCTCCTCGCTGCACGAGGCCGTGGCACTGCTCACCGAGCTCGGACTGCTGACCGAATCCGGCCACAGCGGCGGACGGCCCGCCGTCACCGCCACCGAGACCGCTCTCAACCGCCTCGCGCAGCAGGCGGAACAGACTGCCGCGCGCTCACTGGAGGAGACCATCCGGATGCGCAAGGCGATCCGGCTGCTCACCACCGAACTCGCCGATCAGTACCAGCAGCAGGAGAGCATGGCGCCCGCCGAGCTCATCGTCGGCCTCGATCGCATCTCGGAGGTCTTGGAGGACTGCACCGAACTCGCCCAGGACGAGGTCCTGAGCATGCACCCGGGCCCGGTCGTGGAAAGCCGCTCCAAGGCCCGTCTGCAGCGCAATCAGAAGGTGCTCGACCGCGGCGTCGGGATGCGCACCATCCACCTCACCTCCACCGCGCGGCTGCCGCAGGGCCTGGCCCTGCTGGAGGAGATGCAGCGCGCCGGGGTCAGCATCCGACTGGTCCCCACCATCCCGTTCCGGCTGATCATCATCGACGAGGTGATGGCCTTCACGCCGGCCTTCGGCACGGAGGCGCAGCCCACCGCCATGGTCACCCGCGGGCCGGTGATCACCCGTCTCCTCAAGCGGGTGTTCGAGCACTGCTGGCAGTCCGCGGTCGAACTCGGGACCGACACGCGTCCGCCTCAGGACCTTGAAGACACCCCGATAACCGGCCAGCAGGCAGGCATCCTGCGGCTGATGAACGCCGGCTTCAAGGACGAGGCGATCGCCCGCGAGCTCGGAGTGTCCACGCGTACGCTGCGCCGTCTGATGAGCGACCTGATGGAGAAGCTCGGCGCGGACAACCGCTTCCGGGCCGGCGTCCGGGCCGAGCAGCTGGGCTGGCTCAAGTAGGCCGGGGGCGCCTGTCCGGGTTGCGAAGCCCGGACAGGCGCCCTGTCTCAGCCGATGACGGCGAAGCCGAGTCGAGCGGGCCGAGCTGCCCGTGGCGGACGACCGGCCGGGCGGCCGGACCGCCTGCCGACCCGCGCCGGCGCCCGCCGCCCCGGCCGCGCCCTCAGCGCAGGGGTACGCCGTCCGCCGCGGCCGCCTCGGTGTCCACCGGACCCGCGACCAGTCCCAGTTCGGCCGGGGTCGCCAGCAGCGGGTGCGAGGGCAGCAGGCGTACGGTGTAGCCGAAGGGCCCCGTACGGTCGAGGGCGAGCGGGCCCTCGTACACCCAGCGTCCCTCCAGGTCGGGCCCCGCGGCCGGCTTCAGCGGGAAGGCCCGCCCGTCCCGGATCACGTCCTGGGCGTCCACCCGGCCGGCCACGGCCTGTACTTCCACGTCCTCGGGGGTCAGCGCGTCCAGGGACACCCGCACCCGCAGCGTGAGGGTGGCGCCGAGCTCGGCCGTCCCGTTCACGGGAGCCGCGGCCAGCGCCTCCACGTGCTCGACGCCGACCCGCGGCCAGGCCGCCCGGACCCGCCCCTTCCACCAGGCCAGGTCCCGCGCCGCCTCGGCGGTCAGGGCGCGGTGGGCGTGCGCGGCCGGCGCGTAGAGCCGCTCCACGTACTCCCGCACCATCCGCCCCGCCAGCACCTTGGGACCCAGGGAGACCAGGGTGCGCCGGACCATCTCGATCCACCGCACCGGAAGCCCGCCGCGGCCGGCCCGGTCGTAGAACCGGGGTGCGACCCGGCCCTCGATCAGCTCGTAGAGGGCGTTGGCCTCCAGGTGGTCGCGCCGGTCCTCGTCCGCTCCCAGCCCGTCGGCGGTCGGAATGGCCCAGCCGAAATCGGGCTCGAACCACTCGTCCCACCAGCCGTCCAGTACGGACAGGTTGAGGCAGCCGTTCAGCGCGGCCTTCATCCCGCTCGTCCCGCACGCCTCCAGCGGCCGCAGGGGGTTGTTCAGCCAGACGTCGCAGCCGGGGTAGAGCTTCTGGGCCATCGCCATGCCGTAATCGGGCAGGAAGACGATCCGGTGCCGCACCCGCGGGTCGTCCGCGAACTGCACCAGCTCTTGAACGAGCCGCTTCCCGCCGTCGTCGGCCGGGTGCGCCTTGCCCGCGACCACGATCTGCACCGGCCGTTCCGGATCCAGCAGCAGCCGGCGCAGCCGCTCCGGGTCACGCAGCATCAGGGTCAGCCGCTTGTACGAGGGCACGCGCCGGGCGAAGCCGATGGTGAGCACGTCCGGGTCCAGTACGGAATCCACCCAACCCAGCTCGGCGTCCGCGGCCCCGCGCTGACGCCATGAGGCCCGCAGCCGGTCGCGTACCTCCTGCACCAGCTGCTCGCGCAGCCCCCGCCGCAGATCCCAGACGTCCTGGTCGGCGATGTCCGCGACCGCGTCCCAGCGCCCGGAGCCGCCGACCGAGAGGGCGTCCTCGGTGCGGCCGGCGCCGATCTGCCGGATGCCGAGCCGGACGACCTCGGGGGCCACCCAGGTGGGGGCGTGCACCCCGTTGGTCACGGAGGTGATGGGCACGTCCGCCGGGTCGAAGCCCGGCCACAGCCCGGCGAACATCTCCCGGCTGACCGCACCGTGCAGGGTGGACACCCCGTTGGCGCGCTGGGCCAGGCGCAGCCCCATGACGGCCATGTTGAACACTCCGGGGTCGCCGCCGGGATAGGACTCGGCGCCCAGTTCCAGGATCCGGTCGACGGGTACGCCGGCCAGTTCGCCGCCGTCACCGAAGTGCCGGGCGACCAGGGCCCGCTCGAAGCGGTCGATGCCCGCCGGGACGGGGGTGTGGGTGGTGAAGACGGTCCCGGCCCGTACCGCCTCGACCGCGGCGTCGAAGCCGAGGCCGCGCTCCCGCTCCAGTTCCCTTATGCGCTCCAGCCCGAGGAAGCCGGCGTGGCCCTCGTTGGTGTGGAAGACCTCGGGGTCGGGGTGGCCGGTCAGCGCGCAGTACAGCCTCACGGCCCGGACGCCGCCGATGCCGAGGAGCATCTCCTGCAGCAGCCGGTGGTCGCTGCCGCCGCCGTAGAGCCGGTCGGTCACCTCGCGGGCCGCCGCGTCGTTGTCCTCCACGTCGGAGTCCAGGAGCAGCAGCGGCACCCGCCCGACGCGGGCCTGCCAGATGTGGGCGTGCAGGGCCCGGCCGCCGGGCAGGGTCAGCGAGACCCGGGCGGGGGTCCCGTCGGCCTGGCGCACCAGGCTGACGGGCAGTTCGTTGGGATCGAGTACGGGATAGTGCTCCTGCTGCCAGCCGTCCCGGGAGAGCGACTGCCTGAAGTACCCGTGCCGGTACAGCAGTCCCACACCGATGAGCGGAACGCCGAGGTCGCTGGCGGCCTTGAGGTGGTCCCCGGCGAGGATCCCGAGCCCGCCGGAGTACTGCGGCAGGGCGGCGGTGATACCGAACTCGGGGGAGAAGTAGGCGATGGCGGCGGGCAGAGCGCCTTCGGGCTGCTGCCCCTGGTACCACCTCCCGCCGTTCACATAGTCGTCTAGGTCGGCGGAGACGGCGGCGAGCCGCCGCAGGAACCGGCGGTCGCCGGCGAGTTCCGAGAGCCGGGCGGCGGAGACGGTGCCGAGCAGGCGGACGGGGTCGCGGCCGGCGGCCTGCCAGCCCTCTGGGTCGACGGATTGGAAGAGTTCGCGGGTTTCGGCATGCCACGACCAGCGCAGATTGCGCGCGAGGTCGGCGAGCGGCAGCAGGGAGTCTGGTAGGACGGGGCGCACGGTGAACCGACGGATAGCCTTCACGTGTTCCACCTTCGCAGGGGATTACGGATGGGAGCGGTCACACCACGCTGTGCACCCGCGCTTCACCCCCGGAAGGCTAGCGATGCCCGCGGCGCCGTGCCCGGGCTTTGCCAAGAGCGCGGACAAAAGGGGGCCGGCTCCCGTACCGCCCGCACCAGGTCACGCCCCCGCTGGACGGGTCAGCCGGTGCCATCGGGCCCACCCCCTTCCAACAGGTCGTCAAGGTAGGGCCGCAGTGGCCGCGGCAGCGCCCCGGCGTCCAGCGTGCGCAGCACCGCCAGCGCGGGTTCCTCCAGGAAGCGGCGCAGCTCCAGCAGCGCGTGCAGCCCGGCTTCCAGCGCGGCCGGGTCTCGCTCCCGTACGACGGCCCGGGCCAGCGCGGCGCACAGGTACCGGCCCACCTCCGGCTCCCGGGCGTCCGGCCGGTCCGAGGCCTCGTCGGCGGCGAGCTCCCGGACCCGGGGGTCGGCCGCCCGCAGCCGGCGTACGAGCTCCCGTGGCCGGGGGTCGGCGTCCAGCCGGTCCCACTCGCCGAGGGCCCGCGCCCCCGCTCCGGAGAGCAGTACCCGGGCGGTGGAGGCGGGGTCGAGCCGGTTCACGGCCCGCCCGTGGAACTCCATGCGCTCCAGTACCACCCACTGCCCGTGCGGGGTGCGCAGGGTGAGCCCGGGGTGCGGGACGCCCCGCAGGCAGCGCACCACCATCAGGGTTCCGGCGCCGGCGGGCTCCACCGGCCCGGAGACCTGGAGCCGCGCCGCCCGCGCGAGCAGTCGGCTCAGCAGCGGCGACTCGGAGCGGAGCCCGGCGAGCCGCAGCAGCGCCACGTCGTCCAGGGAGGCTTCCACGGTCACCAGCGCGTCGAGCTGTGCCTCCAGGGCGGCCCGGTCGTACTCCCGTACGACGGCCTCGGCCAGCGCCGACGCCACGCGTGTCTCCTCCTCCGGGGACCGCACGGCGGCCGCCGCCTCCCGCGCCGCGCTCTCCCGCGCCTGGGGGTCGGGCGCGCGCAGGCGGCGTATGCGGTCCGGAACGGTGAGGTCGCCGTCGCCGTCGCCGAGATGTCCCTGCCATGTCCCCATGCCCATGGGACATTGTCGCCCGTTCGGCGGATGCCTTCCTCCTGCCGTCCGCCGCACCAGCCGCCGTACCGTCGCCCGCTCGGTAGCACCGCACCGGATCCGCCACGGGGGCACACGAATCGGCCAGATTCGCGACCCGCGCGTCCGGAACGCCTGGGTGCATACGGCCGTGACGGGGCCCGCGTCAGGGTGCGAGCCTCCTCGTTCGGGTGGTCCGAGGGACCCGAACAACCGCACGGGAGGGGCGAGTGAGACGGGTGGGACAGGAGGCGTGTGCCCGCGCCTCGTGAACTCCCCGCCGCCGCCGCGGAGCCCCGCCGAGCCCTCCGTCCTGCCCGTGCCACTACGTACGAGTAGTTGACCGGAGCCCCGGATTGGGCCGAGCGAGAGTGGGAAGGGCTCCCCGGGTACGCGTGCCAAGCGACGGCGCACCCGTCCCCAACCCTCCCCCGCCACCCGAGTGAACGCGGACAGGAGCGGCCATGCCCGCAGCCCAGCCGTCCACTGAGCGGCTAGAAACAGAGCGAACAGAGCGTGCACGACCAGCCGGGCATCCGGCTGAACTGTTGTCACCGAGCCCTGCGAACTGCCCCCAGGTGAGCCCATCATGATCGGTCGCATTCCCGTGCTGGACGTCCGCCCCGCCGTCGACTGCGGCGCCAGACCCGCCAAGGCGGTCGTGGACGAGGTATTCGAGATCTCCGCCACCGTGTTCCGCGAAGGGCACGACGCCGTCGCCGCCCATGTCGTGCTCCGTGACCCGAGCGGGCGGCTGCGGCCCCCCGTGCCCCTGCGCGAGCTCGCCCCCGGTACCGACCGGTGGGGAGCGCGGGTGTCGGCCGAGACCGAGGGGAGGTGGACCTACACCGTCGAGGCGTGGAGCGATCCGGTCGCCACCTGGCGGGCGCACGCGGCGATCAAGATCCCGGCGGGTATGGACACCGACCTCATGCTCGTCGAGGGCGCGGAGCTCTACGAGCGGGCCGGCGCCAGGATCCCCAAGCGGGACGGTCGCGAGGCCGTGCTGAGCGCCGCCGACGTGATGCGGGACGAGGAGCGGCCCGTCGCCGAACGGTACGCGGCCGCCCTCGCCCCCGAGGTGGACGCCGCGCTCACCCGGCGTCCGTACCGCGAGCTGGTCACCGCTTCCAAGGCCCTGCCCCTGCTGGTCGAGCGCAAGCGGGCGCTCTTCGGCTCCTGGTACGAGATGTTCCCCCGCTCCGAAGGCGCCGTGCTGGAGCCCGGCGAGGCGCCCGTCAGCGGGACCTTCCGGACCGCCGCCGAGCGGTTGCCCGCGATCGCCGCCATGGGCTTCGACGTGGTCTACCTGCCGCCCATTCACCCGATCGGGAGCACCTACCGCAAAGGTCCGAACAACACCCTTTCGGCTGGGAGTTGGGACCCCGGTGTGCCGTGGGCCATCGGTTCGCCGGAGGGCGGCCACGACGCCGTCCACCCCGACCTCGGCACCATCGAGGACTTCGACGCTTTCGTCGCGCGGGCCCGGGACCTGGGGATGGAGGTCGCGCTCGATTTCGCACTCCAGTGCTCCCCCGACCACCCCTGGGTGGAGAAGCACCCCGAGTGGTTCCGGCACCGGGCCGACGGGACGATCGCGTACGCCGAGAACCCGCCGAAGAAGTACCAGGACATCTACCCGGTCCACTTCGACACCGACATGCCCGGCATCATCGAGGAGACCGTGCGCATCCTGCGGCACTGGATGGACCACGGCGTCCGGATCTTCCGGGTCGACAATCCGCACACCAAGCCTGTCGTCTTCTGGCAGAAGGTGATCGCGAACATCAACAAGACCGACCCGGACGTGATCTTCCTCGCCGAGGCCTTCACCCGCCCGGCGATGATGCGGGCGCTCGCGGCCGTCGGCTTCCAGCAGTCGTACACGTACTTCACCTGGCGCAACACCAAGAGCGAGCTGACCGAGTACCTGACCGAGCTGTCGAGCACCCGGTCCGCCTGCGTCATGCGGCCGAATTTCTTCGTCAACACGCCCGACATCCTGCACGCGTACCTCCAGCACGGCGGCCGCACCGCTTTCGAGGTCCGCGCGGTCCTCGCCGCCACCCTCTCCCCCACCTGGGGCGTCTACGCCGGATACGAGCTCTGCGAGAACACCCCGGTCAGAGAGGGCAGCGAGGAGTACCTGAACTCCGAGAAGTACGAATTCCGGCCACGGGACTGGGCCGCCGCCGAGCGCGAGGGCCGCACCATCGCCCCCCTCATCACCGCCCTGAACGAGATCCGCCGCCGCAATCCCGCTCTGCAGCAGCTGCGCGACATCCACTTCCACACGACCGACAACGAACAGGTGATCGCCTATTCGAAGCACGCCGGAGCCAACTCCGTACTGGTGGTCGTCAACCTCGATCCGCACCACACCCAGGAGGCGACGGTCTCGTTGGACATGCCGGTACTCGGCCTCGACTGGCACGGGTCCCTCCCGGTGCGCGACGAGCTCACCGGCGAGACCTATCACTGGGGCAGGGCGAATTACGTGCGTCTAGAGCCGGGGCGTACGCCCGCGCACGTACTGGCAGCTCTGCGACCGTCCCCGCCCACCGGAGGGTCACCCACCTCATGATGATCAATGATCCCGTCCACGACACCTTCGAGGACACCCCCGCCAAGGACCGCGATCCCGACTGGTTCAAGCGGGCGGTCTTCTACGAAGTGCTCGTCCGCTCCTTCCACGACAGCAACGGCGACGGCGTGGGGGACCTCCAGGGGCTCACCGCCAAGCTGGACTACCTCCAGTGGCTCGGCGTCGACTGCCTGTGGCTGCCCCCCTTCTTCGCCTCCCCCCTCCGCGACGGGGGCTACGACGTCTCCGACTACACCTCCGTGCTGCCGGAATTCGGGGACCTCGCCGACTTCGTCGAATTCGTGGACGCCGCGCACCAGCGCGGCATGCGGGTGATCATCGACTTCGTCATGAACCACACGAGCGATCAGCACGAGTGGTTCCAGCAGTCCCGCAAGGACCCCGACGGTCCGTACGGCGACTACTACATGTGGGCCGACAACGATAAGCAGTACCAGGACGCCCGCATCATCTTCGTCGACACCGAGACCTCGAACTGGACGTACGACCCGCTACGCAAGCAGTACTACTGGCACCGCTTCTTCTCGCACCAGCCGGACCTGAACTTCGAGAACCCGGCCGTGCAGGAGGAGATCATCTCCGCCCTCCGCTTCTGGCTCGACCTCGGCATCGACGGGTTCCGGCTCGACGCCGTCCCCTACCTGTACGCCGAGGAGGGCACCAACTGCGAGAACCTGCCGCGCACGCACGCGCTGCTCAAGCGGGTGCGGGCCGAGATCGACGCGCACTACCCGGACACCGTCCTGCTCGCCGAGGCCAACCAGTGGCCGGAGGACGTCGTCGACTACTTCGGGGACTACGCGAAGGGCGGGGACGAATGCCACATGGCGTTCCACTTCCCCGTCATGCCGCGCATCTTCATGGCCGTACGAAGAGAGTCCCGCTACCCCGTGTCGGAGATCCTGGCCAAGACCCCGGCGATCCCGGAGCGCTGCCAGTGGGGCATCTTCCTGCGCAACCACGACGAGCTGACCCTCGAAATGGTCACCGACGAAGAGCGCGACTACATGTACGCGGAATACGCCAAGGACCCCCGGATGCGGGCCAACATCGGCATCCGCCGCCGGCTCGCCCCGCTGCTGGACAACGACCGCAACCAGACCGAGCTGTTCACCGCCCTGCTGCTGTCCCTGCCCGGTTCGCCGATCCTCTACTACGGCGACGAGATCGGCATGGGCGACAACATCTGGCTGGGCGACCGGGACGGGGTGCGCACCCCCATGCAGTGGACGCCGGACCGCAACGCCGGTTTCTCCTCCTGCGATCCGGGCAGGCTGAACCTGCCGGTCATCATGGACCCGGTCTACGGGTACCAGGTCACCAACGTCGAGGCGTCGATGGCATCGCCCTCGTCGCTGCTGCACTGGACCCGGCGGCTGATCGAGATCCGCAAGGCGAACCCGGCCTTCGGACTCGGCTCGTACACCGAACTGCCGTCGTCGAACCCGGCGGTGCTCGCGTTCCTGCGCGAGTACGGGGACGACCTGGTGCTGTGCGTGCACAACTTCTCGCGCTTCGCGCAGCCCACCGAGCTGGATCTGCGGTCGTTCAACGGGCGGGTCCCGGTGGAGCTCACGGGTGATGTGCGCTTCCCCCCGATCGGCGAGTGGCCGTACCTGCTGACCCTGGCGGGACACGGCTTCCTCTGGTTCCGGCTGCGGACCGAACAACGGACCGAGCCTCGGCCGGAGTAGCGAGCCGAGTACGGGGCGGGCCGCGCGAATGGGTCAACCGCCCGCCCCTGTACGGATCATCCTGACCCGACACTCGCACATACCGGAGAAGCAACTGCCGCACATCCGGGACACTCTGCGCATTCTGTGACGGCCCGGGGAAAGGACGCGACGCCATGTCGGAGGGATCCGCCCGGAGCCGGCTGACGGCCGACCGGGCCGCAGGAATCGGCCCGCTGGAGCCGATGCTGCGGGCCTGGCTGCCCGCACAACGCTGGTTCGCGGGCAAGGGCCGCACCATCAGCAGGCTGAGAACGGTCTCGGCGGCGGAACTGCTGCCACCGGGCTCCACACCCGGGCTGCTCCACCTGCTCCTCGATGTGGACGGGGACTGCTACCAACTCCTGCTGGGCATCCGCCCGTCCCTGCCGCCCGGACTCGCGCCCGCGCTGATCGGGTACGCGCAGGAGGGCCCGTACGCGGGCAAGGCGGTCTACGAAGGACTCGGCGATCCCAAGCTGGCGGCCATGCTGCTGGAGCGCCTGCGCTCCCCGGGCACGCTCGGCCCGCTGCGCTTCGACCGGGATTCCGAGGCGCCCGTGCCGGCAGGGCTCGCGCCCCGGCCGCTGTCCGGGGAGCAGACGAACACCTCGCTGATCTATGGAGATTCGTTCATCCTGAAGGTGTTCCGCCGGGTCGGTCCCGGCGTCAACCCGGACCTGGAGCTGCCCAGGGCGCTGGCCGCGGCGGGCTGCGCCCGCGTCCCGGCGCCCGTCGCCTGGTACGAGGCCGAACTGCCCGGCACCGAGCCGCTGACCCTGGGCGTGCTCCAGCCGTACCTGCGCGGCTCCGACGACGGCTGGCAGCTGGCCCTGCGCAAGCTCGGCTCCGGAAGCGATTTCACCGCCGAGGCGCACGCGCTCGGCCGGGCCACCGCCGAGGTGCACAGCGCCCTGGCCCGCGTCCTGCCCACCCTCGCGCTCGGGCCGGAGCAGACCGCCCGGCTCGCGGCCGGGATGACCGCGCGCCTGGCCGCCACCGCCCGGGAGGTGCCCGCGCTGCGGCCCTACGAGGCGGGGCTGCGGGGCGCCTTCGACGCGCTGGCCGCCTCGCGCGGCGCCGGGGTGGCGGCCCAGCGGATCCACGGGGACCTGCATCTGGGCCAGACCCTGCGCACCCTCGACGGAAGCTGGTCGCTGATCGACTTCGAGGGTGAGCCGGCCCGGCCGCTGGCCGACCGCCGCCGGCCCGAACCGGCGGTGCGCGACATCGCCGGGATACTGCGCTCCTTCGACTACGCCGCCCGCTCGCACCGGCCCTTCGCCCCGGCCTGGGCCGATGCCTGCCGGGCGGCCTTCTGCGAGGGCTACGCGCGCACCACGGGCCGTGATCCGCGGGAGGAACCGGTCCTGCTGCGCGCGTACGAGACCGACAAGGCGGTGTACGAGGCGCGGTACGAGTTCCGCCACCGTCCCGACTGGCTGCACGTGCCGATGGCCGCGATCCGGCGGCTCGCCTCGGGCCCGGAGAGCCCCCTGTGGCGAGCCTCAGCGCAACGCGCCGACGGCGACCTGTCCCCGGCGCCGCACAGCCACGGCCACGGCCAACCCCACACCCCCCACCACTCCCAGCCGACCCACGCACAGCCGAAGCCCCAGACGAAACCGCAGACCAAGCCCCCGAGGAGGCCGCTCGCGTGAGCGCCGCACGACAGCCGTCACCGACCGTCCGCGACGAAGCCGCCACCGCCCCGGAGGCCGCGCCCAAGACCCGTCCGCCCCGGGCCCGCCGGGCCGACTCCGACTCCGGGGTCCGGCCCGCACCGCCCATCGAGGCGTGGGAGCGGGCCCGGCTGCTGGAGGGCCGCCACCACGATCCGCACGGCCTGCTGGGCGCCCACCCAGAGCGGGGCGGCGTGGTTTTCCGCGTCCTGCGCCCGTTCGCCCAGGCGGTCACCGTCGTCGCCAAGGGGCTGCGGGCCGAGCTCGCCGACGAGGGTGACGGGCTGTTCTCCGGCCTGCTGCCGCTCACCGGGGTGCCGGACTACCGGCTGCTGGTGACGTACGACGGCGACGAGGTGGAGATCGAGGACCCGTACCGCTTCCTGCCCGCGCTCGGCGAGCTGGACCTGTACCTGATCGGCGAAGGCCGCCACGAGCAGTTGTGGAAGGCGCTCGGTGCCGAGCCGATGGAGCACCAGGCAGTGGCCGGCACCCGTTTCACGGTGTGGGCGCCGAACGCTCAGGGCGTCCGGCTGGCCGGGGACTTCTCGTACTGGGACTCCACCGCCTATCCGATGCGCTCGCTCGGCGCGACGGGCGTGTGGGAGCTGTTCCTGCCGGGGATCGGGCCGGGGACGCTGTACAAGTACGACATCACGCGCCCGGACGGCAGCCACACCCTGCGCGCCGACCCGATGGCCCGCTCCGCGGAGGTCCCCCCGGCCACCGCCTCCGTGGTCACGTCCTCCGGATACGCGTGGCAGGACGAGGCGTGGATGGCGAACCGCGGCGCCCGGCCCGCACACGAGGCCCCCTTCTCGGTATACGAGCTGCACCTGGCGTCCTGGCGGCCGGGGCTCTCCTACCGGGAGCTCGCCGAGCAGCTCCCCGCGTACGTGAAGGAGCTCGGCTTCACGCACGTGGAGATGATGCCGGTCGCCGAACACCCCTTCGGCGGTTCGTGGGGCTACCAGGTCACGGGCTTCTACGCCCCGACCTCGCGGTTGGGCTCGCCGGACGACTTCCGCTTCCTCGTGGACGCGCTGCACCGGGCGGGCATCGGCGTGATCGTCGACTGGGTGCCCGCGCACTTCCCGCGCGACGACTGGGCACTCGCCGAGTTCGACGGGCGCCCGCTGTACGAGCACGAGGACCCGCGGCGGGCCGCGCACCCGGACTGGGGAACGCTGGAGTTCGACTACGGCCGCAAGGAGGTCCGCAACTTCCTCGTCGCCAACGCCGTGTACTGGTGCGAGGAGTTCCACGTGGACGGACTGCGCGTGGACGCCGTGGCCTCGATGCTGTATCTGGACTACTCGCGCGAGGAGGGCCAGTGGTCGCCCAACGAGCACGGCGGGCGGGAGAACTGGGACGCGGTCGCCATGCTCCAGGAGATGAACGCCACCGTGTACCGGCGCTGCCCGGGCGTGGTGACCATCGCGGAGGAGTCCACCGCCTGGAACGGGGTCACCCGGCCGACGGACGCCGGCGGGCTCGGCTTCGGCATGAAGTGGAACATGGGCTGGATGCACGACACCTTGCGGTACATGTCGAAGGACTCGGTCCACCGCAAGTACCACCACCACGACATGACCTTCGGGATGATCTACGCCTTCAGCGAGAACTACGTCCTGCCCATCTCGCACGACGAGGTGGTGCACGGCAAGGGCGCGCTGGTGTCTAAGATGCCCGGGGACTGGTGGCAGCAGCGGGCCGCGCACCGGGCCTACCTCGGTTTCATGTGGGCCCATCCCGGTAAGCAACTGCTCTTCATGGGCCAGGAGTTCGCTCAGGGCGGGGAGTGGAAGGAGGCGCACGGGCCGGACTGGTGGCTGCTGGACACCTCCTACTCCGCGGCCGGGGACCACCGCGGCGTACGGGACCTCGTACGCGATCTGAACCGCACCTACGCGGCGGCGCCCGCCCTGTGGGAGCGGGACAGCGTGCCGGAGGGCTTCGCCTGGGTGGAAGCCGACGCGGCGGAGGACAACGTCTTCGCCTTCCTGCGGTTCGCGCAGGACGGCTCGCCGCTGCTCGCGGTGTCGAACTTCTCGCCGGTGGTCCGGCACGGCTACCGGATCGGGGTCCCGCAGGAGGTCCCGCTGTGGCGGGAGGTCCTCAACACCGACCTGGAGGTCTACGGCGGCAGCGGCGTCCACCACGCCCAGCCGCTGCGCGCCGAGCCGGTGCCCGCGCAGGGCCGCCCGGTAAGCCTGCGCATGACCCTCCCGCCGCTGTCGA
Organism: Streptomyces sp. NPDC003034; assembly: GCF_053591375.1. NCBI lineage: Bacteria > Bacillati > Actinomycetota > Actinomycetes > Kitasatosporales > Streptomycetaceae > Streptomyces > Streptomyces sp. NPDC003034. The sequence goes on along the minus strand of NZ_JBSFTS010000008.1, from coordinate 133,426 downwards.
CGATCTGGCTCAGGCCGTAGGCCCCGTCCCGGGCCGTCCCGTCCCCCTCCAACTTCCGGCGGAGGACGGGGCCCGGCCCGGGCGCGTCGGCGTCAAGGCAAGGGCGAGCGGATTCGGGGGCCCTCGCCACCCCCGTATGCGAGGGCCCCGTATGGATCACGTACGGGAAGGACGACCGGTTCACGGCCTGTGGGGGGAAGCCGCGGGCTTGCGTTGAGAGGCGATGGCTGAAACCGTGTGGGTGGCAATGGATCTTGCGGACCGCCGGTTACCCGACAGTCGCAGGGAAACCCGGCCAAAACGCTTAACTTCCTAGGACGTTCCTACGAGTTATGAGCTTGTTCGTTTGGTCTGTAGTCGTAAGAGCTCGGCCACTCCTACGGTGTGCCTGTGCACTCCAGCTCTCCTTTCAATGCCCCCGCCGCCCGTCGTCTGCGCGCGGCCCTGGGCATGGCCCCCGGCCACGTTGCCTACGGCCTGCGCGCGCAGTACGGACTGCTCGTCGCTCCCGAGACCGTGACGGCCTGGGAACGCGGCGAGATCTCACCCACGTCCGCCGAGGTCACGGCCCTCGCCGGCGTCCTGTGGTGTTCGCCCTCGGAGCTGCTCGCCGAGCCGGTCACCCTGCGGGAACACCGGATCGCCAGGGGCCTGGCCCCGGAGGAACTGGCCCGGCGGGTCGGGCTGGAGACGCAGTCCTACCAGAAGATGGAGGACTCCGGGCGCTGGAAGGGCAACGAGCGGCAGTCCGTCGCCCTCGCCACGGTGCTAGGACTGACGCTGGCCCAGTTCGTGACGGCGACCGGCAAGGAGGAGGAGCTGGCCGAGCTCCTGCGCGGTGCGGTGACCACGCGCTGGCAGGGGTACGTGAAGCCCCTGGCCAAGCTGCTGCCGGTGCCCAAGCCGCATCTGGAGCGGGCGCTGGAGCAGCTGTACCGGGACTACCAGTCGCGGATGGTCGCCACCTTGAGCTGGGGCGGCGGCGGGGGCCAGGCCGGGGACGGGGACGCGGGGCGGGAGTTCCTCGCGCAGATCGTGGAGCGGTTCTGGTACCTCGCGGGCGGTGCCGCGTAGGGCGCGCCCTCGCCCGGAGGCGTGGCCGGACCGGGTCAGAAGACCGACTCGGCCTCGTACACGCGGGCCTCGGGCACGGTCTTCAGCTCGGTGACCGCCTGAGCCAGCGGGGCCATCACGATGTCGGTACCGCGCAGGGCGGTCATGTTGCCGAAGTCGCCGCGGTGAACGGCCTCGACGGCGTGCCAGCCGAAGCGGGTCGCCAGTACGCGGTCGTAGGCGGTGGGCGTGCCGCCGCGCTGGACGTGGCCGAGGATGACCGGACGGGCCTCCTTGCCGAGGCGCCGCTCCAGCTCGACCGCCAGGCGGTTGCCGATGCCGGCGAAGCGCTCGTGACCGTACTGGTCGATCGCGCCCTTCTCGTACGGCATGGAGCCCTCGGCGGGGTGCGCGCCTTCGGCGACGCAGACGACGGCGAACTTCTTACCGCGCGCGAAGCGTTCTTCCACCATCTTCACCAGGGCGTCCACCTCGAAGGGCCGTTCCGGCAGGCAGATGCCGTGGGCGCCGCCGGCCATCCCGGACTCCAGGGCGATCCAGCCCGCGTGCCGGCCCATGACCTCGACGACCATCACGCGCTGGTGCGATTCGGCGGTGGTCTTGAGGCGGTCGATGGCCTCGGTGGCGACCATGACGGCGGTGTCGAAGCCGAAGGTACGGTCGGTGGAGGAGATGTCGTTGTCGATCGTCTTCGGCACGCCGACGACGGGCATTCCGGCGTCCGACAGCATCCGGGCGGCGGTCAGGGTGCCCTCGCCGCCGATCGGGATGAGGGCGTCGATGCCGTAGCGCGTCGCCAGTTCCTGCGCGTTCTCGGCGGCTTCGTGCAGGCGCGCGCGCTCCATGCGCGCCGATCCGAGAATGGTGCCGCCACGGGCGAGGATGCCGCTGACGGCATTGATGTCCAGGGGGCGGAAGTTGCCGTCGAGGAGACCCTTGAAGCCGTCCTCAAAACCGATGACCTCGTCCCGGTGGCCGACCAGGGCACGGTGGACGACCGACCGGATGACAGCGTTCAGTCCCGGGCAGTCGCCGCCTGCGGTGAGAACTCCGATACGCATCGTGCTGTGTCTCCTGCTCCTGGTCGTACCTGGCCGGACGCGTGCGGGCGGACGGCCGTACAGATGAACGGCGTACGGGTGATGCCTGTCCGATTCTTCCACCCTACGGGGGTGCGGCGCGCTTCGTGCCGCTCCCCCGGCAGGCCTTCCGACCCCCCTCGGCAGGCCGCTTTCCCGGCGGGCGCCCTATCCACCGGCAGAGGTATTGTCAAGAGGGCAAGCCCACCCTAACTGGGTCATCGACTCGTGGATCACCCGCCGCGACGGCGGGGGACACCGACCTACGGACCATGGACGGAGAGCACGCGTGACGCGCAGCGTGTACGTGACCGGTATCGAGCGGGGAGACGGCCGGCAGGTCGTCGAGCTGGGCATCATGGAGCTCCTGACCCGCCAGACGGCCCGGGTCGGCGTCTACCGTCCGTTGCTCCACGACGGACCCGACCGCCTCTTCGACCTGCTCAAGGCCCGCTACCGGATCGACCAGGACGCGGCGACGGCCTACGGCATGGAGTACCGGGAGGCCTCCGCCATCCTGGCGGAGAAGGGTACCGACGAACTGGTGTCCCAGCTCGTCGAGCGCTACCACCGGGTGGCCCGGGACTACGAGGTCATGCTGGTGCTCGGCACCGATTACGCCGACACCAACCTGCCGGACGAGCTCGCGCTCAACGCACGCCTGGCCAACGAGCTGGGCGCGGTCGTCGTTCCCGTCGTGGGCGGCACCAAGCACCCCGCCGAGGCCGTGCGCGCCGAGGCGCGCAACGCCCACCGCGCCTACGAGAGCCTGGGCTGCCAGGTCGTCGCGATGGTCGTCAACCGGGTGGCCGCCGAGGACCGCGACGTCATAGCCGACCGGCTGGCCGCCCGGCTCCCCGTGCCCTGCTACGTACTGCCCGACGACAAGTCGCTCTCCGCCCCGACGGTCGCCCAGATCACCCGGGCGCTCGGCGGCGAGGTGCTCCTCGGCGACGAGGCCGGCCTCGCCCGGGACGCGCTGGACTTCGTCTTCGGCGGCGCCATGCTGCCCAACTTCCTGAACGCCCTGACGCCCGGCTGCCTGGTCGTGACCCCGGGGGACCGTTCCGACCTGGTCATCGGCGCCCTGGCCGCGCACACCTCCGGTACGCCGCCGATCGCCGGTGTGCTGCTGACGCTGAACGAGCGCCCGGGCCCCGACATCCTGACGCTCGCCTCGAAGCTGGCGCCGGGCACGCCCGTGGTGTCGGTGGCCGGCAACAGCTTTCCGACCGCCGCCGAACTCTTCTCGCTGCAGAGCCGGTTGAATGCCGCGACCCCGCGCAAGCTGGAGACCGCGCTCGGCCTGTTCGAGCGGCACGTGGACACCGGCGAGCTGCGCGACCTGCTGTCGGTGGCCCGCTCCGAGCGCGTCACCCCGATGATGTTCGAGCACGAGCTGCTGGAGCGGGCCCGCTCCGAGCGCCGCCGCGTCGTACTGCCCGAGGGCACGGAGGAGCGGGTGCTGCGCGCCGCGGACGTGGTGCTGCGCCGGGGGGTCTGCGAGCTGACCCTGCTGGGCGAGGAGCAGGCGATCCTCAAGAAGGCCGCCGACCTCGGCATCGACATCTCGGCCGCCCAGATCATCGACCCGGCGGCCTCTCCCCTGCGGGAACGTTTCGCCGAGTACTACGCCGAGGCCCGCGCCCACAAGGGCATGACCGTCGAGCTGGCCGGCGACGTGGTCACCGACGTCAACTACTTCGGCACCCTGATGGTGCAGCAGGGCCTCGCCGACGGCATGGTCTCCGGCTCGGTGCACTCCACGGCCGCCACCATCCGCCCGGCCTTCGAGATCATCAAGACGAAGCCGGAGGCGTCGATCGTCTCCTCCGTCTTCTTCATGTGCCTGGCCGACAAGGTCCTCGTCTACGGGGACTGCGCCGTCAACCCGGATCCCGACGCGGAGCAGCTCGCCGACATCGCCGTCCAGTCGGCCGCCACCGCCGCCGCCTTCGGCGTCGAGCCGCGGATCGCGATGCTCTCGTACTCGACCGGCACCTCGGGCACGGGGGCGGACGTGGACAAGGTCCGCAAGGCCACCGAGCTGGTGCGCGCCCAGCGCCCCGACCTGCTGGTCGAGGGGCCGATCCAGTACGACGCCGCCGTGGAGCCCTCGGTCGCCGCGACCAAGCTGCCCGACTCCGAGGTGGCCGGCAGCGCGACGGTGCTGATCTTCCCCGACCTGAACACGGGCAACAACACGTACAAGGCCGTGCAGCGCTCGGCCGGCGCCGTCGCGGTCGGCCCGGTGCTCCAGGGTCTGCGCAAGCCCGTCAACGACCTCTCGCGCGGCGCGCTCGTCCAGGACATCGTCACCACCGTGGCCATCACCGCGATCCAGGCGCAGACGCCGCGCGCCGCGGCGGCCCCGGCCCCCGCCTCCGCATGACCCGTACCCGTACGGGTACCGGTACCGGTTCCACCCCCGTCCCCTCCCTACGAGAAGGCTCCGCATCCGTGACCGCATCGCGCGTACTCGTCATCAACTCCGGCTCCTCGTCGGTCAAGTACCAGCTGCTCGACATGGCGGACCGGTCCCGGCTCGCCGTCGGGCTGGTGGAGCGCATCGGTGAGGAGACCTCGCGGCTGGTGCACGAAACGCCGGCGGCCGCCGGAGCCGGGGGCGGCAGGCGGGAGCTGCTCGGCCCGATCGGGGACCACGGGGCGGCGCTCAAGGCCGTCGCGGCGGAGCTCGCCGCCGACGGCCTCGGCCTGGACTCCCCGGAGCTGGCCGCCGTGGGCCACCGGGTCGTGCACGGCGGGACGAGGTTCACCCGGCCGACCGTGATCGACGACGAGGTGCTGGCGGAGATCCGCAACCTGGTGCCGCTGGCCCCGCTGCACAACCCGGCGAACGTGACGGGCATCGAGGTGGCGCGCGAGCTGCGCGGGGACATCCCGCAGATCGCCGTCTTCGACACGGCCTTCCACTCCACGATGCCGGAGTACGCGGCCCGGTACGCGATCGACGCCGAGACGGCCGACAAGTACGCCATCCGGCGGTACGGCTTCCACGGGACCTCCCACGCCTACGTCTCGCGGGCGACGGCGGAACTGCTCGGCAAGCCGGTGGCGGACGTGAACGTGATCGTGCTGCACCTGGGCAACGGCGCCTCCGCCTCGGCCGTCCGGGGCGGTGTCTGCGTGGAGACCTCCATGGGCATGACCCCGCTGGAGGGGCTGGTCATGGGGACCCGTTCCGGCGATCTTGATCCGGCGGTCGTCTTCCACCTGGCGCGGGTGGGCGGCCTCTCGGTGGCTGAGATCGATTCGCTCCTGAACAAGAAGAGCGGTCTATTGGGCCTGTGCGGCGACAACGACATGCGCGAGGTGCAGCGGCGGGCGGACGAGGGCGACGCCTCGGCGCGCCTCGCCCTCGCCTCCTACGTCCACCGGCTGAAGAAGTACATCGGCGCCTACTCGGCGGTGCTCGGGCGGGTGGACGCGGTCACCTTCACCGCGGGAGTCGGCGAGAACGCGGCGGCCGTCCGGGAAGCTGCCGTGGACGGGCTCGCCGAGCTCGGCCTGGCGCTGGACCACGAGGCCAACGCGGTGCGCTCCGGCGAGCCGCGGATCATCTCGCCGCAGTACGCCAGGGTGGCCGTGGCCGTGGTCCCGACGGACGAGGAAATGGAGATCGCCGCCCAGGCGTACGCACTCGTTACCGTGACCCAGTAGCCCACGCCTTGGACTTTCCGCCAGACGGAATATTCCGCTACGAAACAAACCGATAGGATCCGCTCCATGCGCCGTTCCAAAATCGTCTGCACGCTGGGCCCCGCCGTCGACTCGTATGAGCAGCTGAAAGCGCTCATCGAGGCAGGCATGAACGTGGCCCGATTCAACTTCAGCCACGGATCCCAGGCAGAACACCAGGAGCGGTACGACCGCGTCCGGCAGGTCTCCGAGGACACCGGGCGCGCGGTCGGCGTCCTCGCCGACCTCCAGGGCCCGAAGATCCGTCTGGAGACCTTCGCCGAGGGTCCCGTCGAGCTGGTGCGCGGTGACGAGTTCACCATCACCACCGAGGACGTCCCGGGTGACAAGTCCATCTGCGGCACCACCTACAAGGGCCTGCCGGGTGACGTCTCCAAGGGCGACCAGATCCTGATCAACGACGGCAACGTCGAACTCCGGGTGACCGAGGTCGACGGCGCCCGGGTCAAGACCATCGTCATCGAGGGCGGTGTCATCTCGGACCACAAGGGCATCAACCTGCCGGGTGCCGCCGTCAACGTCCCCGCCCTGTCGGAGAAGGACGTCGACGACCTGCGCTTCGCCCTGCGGATGGGCTGCGACATGGTCGCCCTGTCCTTCGTCCGCGACGCCGACGACGTCAAGGACGTCCACAAGGTCATGGACGAGGAGGGCCGCCGGGTTCCCGTCATCGCCAAGGTCGAGAAGCCGCAGGCCGTCGCCAACATGGCGGCCGTGGTCGACGCCTTCGACGCGGTGATGGTGGCCCGTGGTGACCTGGCCGTCGAGTACCCGCTCGAAAAGGTCCCGATGGTCCAGAAGCGGCTCATCGAGATGTGCCGCCGCAACGCCAAGCCGGTGATCGTCGCGACCCAGATGATGGAGTCGATGATCACCAACTCCCGCCCGACGCGCGCGGAGGCGTCCGACGTCGCCAACGCGATCCTCGACGGCGCGGACGCGGTCATGCTGTCGGCCGAGTCCTCGGTGGGCGCGTACCCGATCGAGACCGTCAAGACGATGTCGAAGATCGTCGCGGCGGCCGAGGAGGAGCTCCTCTCCAAGGGCCTGCAGCCGCTGGTCCCGGGCAAGAAGCCCCGTACCCAGGGCGGCTCCGTCGCCCGCGCCGCCTGCGAGATCGCGGACTTCCTGGACGCGAAGTCGCTGGTCGCCTTCACCCAGTCCGGCGACACCGCCCGCCGGCTCTCGCGCTACCGCGCCACGCAGCCGATCCTGGCCTTCACCACCGACACGGGGACCCGCAACCAGCTCACGCTGAGCTGGGGCGTCGAGTCGTACGTCGTCCCGCACGTGGACAACACCGACGCGATGGTCGACCTGGTGGACGCGGAGATGCTCAAGCTCAAGCGCTACAACCAGGGCGACACCATGATCATCACCGCCGGCTCGCCCCCCGGCGTCCCCGGCACGACGAACATGGTCCGCGTCCACCACCTGGTCGGCGGCTCGCGCGACTGACCCGCGCCGCACGTCTGACGCCTTACCTCTGCCGCACAGAGACCGAGGGCGGCACCCCGGATGACCGGGGTGCCGCCCTCGGGCGTTGTTGCTACTCGTAGGTAATTGAGGCTGGATCGAGCTTGTTGTGGCTGAAGATCCACTACCGTCCGTAACGCAATCATGAAACTCTCGAAATGCCCTGGGGAGGGCACAACGGGGCCGTGCACCTGACTCGTGCACGAGGGGGACATACACCACACCTGCACCGCCGCACCGCTCGACTGCGGCGCGGTGGCGACTGCGCGCGCCTTCCTTCGGGCTGACCATGACGCTCTGAAGACGGGGAAGCACGTGCAACGAACCATCCTCTCGCGAGGCAGACGGCGCGGAGCCCGCGACGTCTGGCGGCGCGGACTGGCGGGTACCGCCCTGGCCACGGCGACCGCCGTCCTCGTGGGCCTCATCCAGGCCGCCCCCGCCGGCGCGGTTGAGGTGCCGCCGGACACCGAGCCTCCGTACCGCCCCATCAGTCTGGGCGAGCAGGCCCGTCTCGACCGCTGTGCCGGTGGTGTCGCCCTGCACGTCGGCGGCCCCGAGATGAAGAAGACGGCGGCCAAGGCCCTCACGGGCCCGGCGGCCGACCTGGCCACCGTCACCGACCTGGGCACAGGCATGCATCCGCTGCGCCAGGCAATGTTTACCGACCTGGACTCGTACGAGGGGTCGCCGATCGCATCGATCGATCGCCGGCAGCGCTGGGAGGCCTCCAACAAGGTCTACTGGCAATCCGGTTACAGTGCCGGCCTCTCCCAGTACGCCCCGCAGTTCGACAAGGACGTTGTCGCCTTCACCCTGGGCCCCCAGCGCGACCTCTATGACCAGTTGGGCTCCGACGGACACGCGGTGCCGTCCACGGCCACACTCGACAAGGCCAAGGCGCTCGCCGCCGACCTCAAGGGCCAGGACCTCAATCACGACTACGTCACCGACTCGATGCTGAAGTACGCGTCGAGCAGCAACTACCGCTCGCCCACCGCCAGCGACATTGCCCGCTACCTGCGGCTCGGCGGCTTCATGAAACAGACGCCGGCCGAGGGCTCGGTCGAGTTCCGCCTTGAGGTCGAGGCGCTGAAGGTCGCCTGGGGCTCCTGTGACAGCCGCAACCCGGACGACTTCTACCGGGTCATGTCTCCGATCGTCGCGACCGCGCACCTTGAGTGGGAGCAGGAGTACGCCGCCCAGGCCACAGCCCGTGCCGCTATCGTCAACGCCGAGGTCGCCGCCGCCGCGGAGACCCACAAGGCGACCGAGGCCATGATCGAGGCCCTCGGCCAGGCCTGGCTCGCCGACCAGATCCTGACCTGGCAGAAGTACTGGGCCGGCCAGCCCGCCAACGCGTCGGGCCGGCCTGCGGCCGCCGTGTTCACCAAGGCGAACCAGGACCTCGTCACCGCCCGCAGCCGGGCCGCCGACCAGGCGACGATCGCCGGCACCGCCTCGGCGGCGGCCAAGACGGCAGCCGGCAAGGCCGGGACCGCGCAGACCAGCGCGTGGACCATCGCCGACGCGTCGAAAGCCCCGCGCGGCCGCGGCCTGCTGTTCGCCCAGCAGTCCGTGCAGGTCGCCAAGGCGTCCGCCGCCGCGACCGAGGCGGCGGCGAAGGCCGCGCTGACCGCGTCGAACGCCGCCAAGGCGACCGTCGCCGACAGCAAGACCCTGTACGCGCTGGCGCAGACCCAGTCGCACGCGCTCAACACCGAATTCCGCCGGGTCGCCGCACAGGAGGCCGCTGCCCAGGCCAAGGCCGCCGCCACCTCCGCCGCCGCCCAGGCGAAGGAGGCCGCGGACAACGCCACCAAGGCGAAGGCCGCACAGGTCACCGCCGAGAAGGCGCAGGAGACCGCGCGCCTCGCGGCGCAGACCGCGAAGGACCAGCGGGCGAAGGCCGAGAAGGAGAAGGCCACCGCGGCGAAGGAGCGCCAGAACGCCGCCGCCGAGCGCGCCAAGGCCCAGGCGGCCGAGCAGCGCGCCGCTAACGAGCGAGAGGACGCACGGCTCTCGCGCACGGCGGCTCAGGGATCGGCGGGGACGGCCTGGGACGAGCTGCAGAAGGCGGAGGACGCCGAGCGCCGGGCCAACGCGGCCCGCGACAAGGCAGCCGAGGCCGAGCGCAACAAGCAGGCTTCGGCCGCCCGGGCAGCCTCGCTCGAAGCAGCCGCCGCGGCCCACTCGGGCGACGAGGCTGCCGCCGCGACCCGGAAGGCGGCCACCGAGGCCCGGACCGCCGCGAACCAGGCGGCGACCGCGGCGACTGCCGCCCGTACGGCGGCCAATGAAGCGGGCACGGCCGCGGTCAACGCCCGCGCCGCCGCGACCCGTGCGAATGCCGCGGCGGAACGCGCCAACAGTGCGGCGGACAAGGCATGGTCCGCGTACCAGACCAGCACCGCTGCCGCCGCAACCTCGCACGCCGCCGCGGCAGAGGCCATCGACGCCGCCGATGCCGCCTCGGTGAACGCCACCACGGCCGAGGCGGACGCGAAGAAAGCCCAGACGGCCTCGCTCCAGGCGAGCAAGGACGCCGCAGCCGCCCGTACCGAGTCGATCAAGACGGCGGCCTGGGCGGCCGTCACGGCCGGACACGCCTACGCCGCGGGCCAGGCAGCCTCGGCCGCACGTGACTCGGCGGCCCAGGCCGTCCAGCCGGCCAACACCGCCATCGCCATGGGCACTCCCTACCGGGAGACCGACTCGGCAGCGGCCTTCGCCGTCCTGATCGGGCAGGCGTCCAAGTCACACGCCGAGCAGCAGGCTGCGGCGGCCACAGCCAAGGCGAACGAGGCGGACAAGGCCGCGGCCACGGCCAAGGCACTGGCCGACAAGGCCGCCGGTGACGCCAAACTCGCCGCTCAGGCGGCGGCTGCGGCCGCTGCCGACACTGCGGCGGCGCTGAAGTCCGTGGCCGCAGCACGTGCCTCGGCGGCGGAGGCCGCCAGGGCCGCGGACGCTGCCAAGCAGGCGGACGAGAAGACCAAGGAGTACAGCACTCAGGCGGGTACGGACGCCTTCTACGCGAAGAGCGCCGCCAAGGACGCCGTGAGCGAGGCTCTCGGGGCGAACAACGAGGCCACCGAGGCAGAGAAGAGCGCGGCGAACGCCAAGGCGTCCGCCGCGGCCGCAACCCGCGACGCGAACGCGGCGAACACCGCCGCGACCAGCTCCGAAGGCTGGGCGACCAAGGCCGAAACAGCTGCCGCCAACGCCAACCAGGCCGCCAAGGACGCGGACGCTGCGGCCGACCGGGCTGAGGAAGAGGAGCGCCGGGAGCAGGAGGAGGACCGCAAGAAGGCGATGGCCACCGGCGACACGGGTGTTGCCGGGGTCACGCCCGGTGCTCCGCTGGGTGCCGACGACGAAGCCATTCTGATGGCCGAGTGCGGCCAGACCTGTGTGGACGAGTACCGCACGGCTCAGGCGGCGGTCGGAGCGAGCATCGTCGACTGGCTCATCGCCAACGGCGGCGACATCCTCATCTCGATGCTCGGCCTCGACAACATCAAAGCCTGCTTCGCGACCCGCGAACTCGAAAGCTGCCTGTGGGCCTTGTTCGACGTGGCGAGCTCGCTGATCCCGGTCAAGAAGGTCGGCGACGTCATCGAGGCCATCTACAAGGTGGTCACCCGGGTAGCGAAGTTCTTCGACGCGGCCGAGGCGGGCGCGCGCGCCCTCAAGCGCAGTAACGCCATCATCGAGAAGGTCCGTAAGAACGGCCACCAGCCGCCGCTCTGCCTGGTCAAGCCCAAGGCCAGGGCCCCGCAGGCCGCGTCTCTCATGCGCACGGCAGGGCTGGCGGCGCAGAGCGCCACCCCCGAGGTTCCGTGCATCAAGGCCATCACGCGTGGCCCTAACCTGAAGAACCACTTCCGTGACCACAAGGGTCTCCTTGAGAACTTCCTCGGAAAGAAGTACGGGAAGTGGAAGACGGATGAGGGGCAGGAGTTCCTCGACGACCTCACCAAGCTGGTCTTGACGGACAAGCGCCTCAAGTTCGAGGGAATGGGGACGCTTCCCAGGCCGGATGCCGACGGAGCTTACTCAACCAAGCTCATCTTCCGCGGCGAGGGGCTCACCGTGGTCCTCAAGCCGACTGGCGAGTTCCAAACCCTGCTGGAATCCGGTCTGGGCATGGACAAGGCCATCAACATGCTGTGAGGAAAGGCAACGCACACCATGACAGGCATCGCACCCTTGGTCTCCCTGCTGGCACGGACGCCGGTCCTCGACATCGAAGTTCCGGGATACGTGGACAGGGAGGGCCCGTACCCCCGGTTCGTCTCCCTTCCCAGGGCCTTCTACCTGGCCCGGGAGAAAGACTTCGTACGGTTCGAAGTGCCCTCCTCCGAGGACTACCTGATCTTCCGGCCGGTGGATCGGCCGGAGCGTCCCGAGACCCTCGAAGAGGACGAAGAGTTCGCCACAAGCTCCTACGGCGAGCTGTTCCTCGACGACGACCGGTCGTCCTTCGAGATCACGCGGATCCGCTGTGCCGTCAGAGACGGGGCGCTGCCGTCCGAGAGCGTTCTCAGGTGCATCGAGTTCGAGTTCGACCATTCCTTGTACCTGTTCGCCGACCCTGGGTACTTCTCCGGAATCCGGCTCCAGGGACGCGGTGCCTACGATCGGTGGCTGGAGTTCGCCCAAGGCCTGAGCCTGCCGTTCGGTCCGGTCCGTGAAGTGGTCTGGACGGCGTAGTAGCCGATGAGCGACGAAGCTCCCGGCAGCAAATGCTGCCGGGAGCTTCGTGCGTGTACGGACTACTCCGGCGGGCCGATGTAGTTCTTGAGGCCCGGGACCGTGAGGGTGCCGCCGAACTGGCCGGCCTGAACGACCTTCACGTCCGTGAAGAACGCGAAGGGGACGTTCAGCGGCGGCGGGGTGTCCGGGCTGAACTCGATCGGGATCAGGCCGAAGAGCTTGCCCTTGAGGCTCTCGGTGTACATCGTCACCGTGCCCCCGCGGATCTCGGAGGTGGAGCCGGGCCTGGACTTCAGGTGGGCGACGTGCCCCTCCTTGCCGACCGTCTGGTACAGGTCCTTGATGTCCAGCTTGTCCGCCGTGAACTTCAGGACCTTCTTGATCTTGCCGCTTCCCGTCTTGACCTCGACGATGCCGTGGTAGTCCAGGCCGTAGAGGGTCAGGCGGGAGCTGTCGAGGTACCAGGGCTGGTCGGGCAGGAGCGGGATGCCCTGTTCCAGTTTGGCGTCGGCCAGGGCCTGCGGGTCGTGGGTGGGGCAGGGGAAGGGTTCCTTCCCGTCCGCGTCCTTGGTTCCCTCCGGCTTGTCCTTGTCGGACGTGCCGGTTTCGTCCTTGGGGGTCTTCGCGGTGTCCTTGACCTCGTCGGACAGCTCCTCGACATCGGCGCCCACCTCCTTGGCCGCGTCACGGATCGCGTCAGCGGCGGGGTCCGGCGTCTTCGCGCCGCTCGGGGTGGGAGCGGGCGCGGGAGCGGCGGGCGGGGTGGCCGGCGGCGGCGTGGTGGCCGGCGGCTGCTCGCCCGGCTTGAGCCCGTCGATCAGATCCTTGAGCGCGTCGCCGACGCCCAGCGGGTCCAGGGGGTTCGTGGTCTTGGCCGGCGACGGAGACGTGCTCGCCGACGGGGTGGCGGCCGGGGCCGCCTGCTTCGCCGTGGGCTCGCCGGGCTTGTCGGCGGACTTGTCGGCGGACTTGGTCGGCGCCGGGCTCACGCCGGGCTTCGGCTTCACGGCCGCGGACCCGGACGGCGAGGGAGTCGCACCGGGCGAGGTACTCGGCGAAGGCGTCTTCGAGGGCGTCGGCGACGCCGACTCCTTCGGTTCGTCGGACCGCGTCACGCACGGACCGGGCGCGAAGGGGATCTCGGCGTCGTCGGCCACGGCCAGCCGGGGCGCCATGCCCATCCCGACGAACACCGCCGTCGGCATCGCCGCCAGGGCCATGGTCTTGCCGACGGGTATCTGGATCTTGTTCAGCAGCGACTTCCTGGGCGCCGCGTGCCGCGGTCCCTTGCTCTCACGGGACTCTGCGCCTGGGGCCGCGCCCCGCTGCGTCTCGTCACCCCGCACTGTTCCTCCCGCCATCGGCGTGGGCAGTCGTCTCGCTCGCGTATGCCGTTTCCGGGTCGCGCTGCCCCGGGATGTGCTGGGTGTCCATCGCCGCCGCCTTGTCCGTGCTGACCGGCCGCCGGGCATCCTCCGCCTCGTCCTGCGGCTGCCCGGGGACCCATGCGAGGGAGAGAGCTCCACCGATCAGCGCGAAGACGAAGCCCACGAAGAACCCGCCCAGGTTGGATACCGGCAGGGAGACCAGCGCCAGCAGGATCGCGGCGACACCGGCGAAGATGCGGATTCCCTGCTGGAACCAGAGCGCCAGGCCGAGCGTGATGAGCAGAACGCCGATGATCAGTGATCCGGAGCCGGCCGTCGTCGCCATGGCGAGGGTGACATTGCCCAACCTCAGATCCGCGTACGGGAAGTACGCGATCGGAACGCCACCGAGGAGCGTGAACAGCCCGGCCCAGAAGGGACGGTGGCCGCTCCAGGCATGGAAGCGGTAATACACCACGGTGAGCCAAGCGTCGTCTGCGGCGCGAACCGGGGCCTGGGGGTTCATGGACAACAGCTCCCTGGAAACGGTGGTACGGAGAACTCTGTGAAGCACGGACGGGCGGGCAGCGACGACCGCCGCCGTCCGCCTGTCCGGTCACCTACCGGGACGATCTACTTCTCGTCCTGGTAGCACGGCTGATCGCCGGCCATCAGGCGCAGCTTCAGGTCGGGCAGCTTGAAGGTGCCCGCCGTCGTCGCCCACGCCTTCTGCCGTACGTTCGTCAAGATCGCCTTGTCGGCGCGCTGCGAGAATGCGTACGGGCTGGAGACCGTCTTCGGCTGCGGCTTGGTCTTGTGGCTCTGGTCGCCGACGGCGACACCGATGTCCAGGTTCCTGAACTCGGCATCGGCATCGAGTTCGGCAACATCCAGGTAGATGTTGTCCGCGACCGCCGGACGGCCCTTGTGACCCGTCCGCAGCTGAAGGGTGACGTTGCCGACGCCGGGCACCGGAGTGACCAGCGACTGGCACATGTTGGTGATCTCGGCGTGACTGAACCCGGAGATGGTGACCGGGTGGTCGACTTCCTTGCCCGTCTTGAGGTCGTGCCCCTTGGCGATCCCGCCGTACTGGATCAGGTTGTCACCGTCGAGCTTGTCGGCCGAGACCTTGAAGTCCTGGCCCGAGACGCTGAAGGACGCCGCAAGGGCGCCCTGCGCCAGGCCGACGCCGATCGCGGCCGTGGCCGCGACGCTCGGCACCATGACCAGCGCGAAGCGCTTCCATCTGGTCCCACCACGAACCTGAGAACTCATACTTGTTCCTCCTTCTCGGACGTACATCTCCGGTCCGGGCCGTGCCCGTCCCGGGATGGGAGAAGTGCTACGTCCTCGGGAAGGAGCGCAGGCGGCCGAGGCGCGGCTGGGCCGCGTCGCGTACACCGGCGATCACCCCCGAGCGACAACCACTGGGCCACGCGTTCGCGCAACCAGGAGGACAGGCTCTGCCGGTGCGGCAAAGACCCCCCTGTCCCACGGACGGTGCCACTGGCACCGGCCGGCTCGGTGGGGACCCTCCACCGCGGCTCCGGATGAGCGGTTCTGCGGGAAGGACCGAGCGTCGCCGATCGTGGTGCATTCCCGGCCGGGGCACAAGGGGTCTCGTTACTGGCGGGTAACGGCCAGATAACCGGGGTACGACGCCCTGCCGTCGGGCCGCCACACACGGTGTTACCGGGGGGTACGACAGAAGCGGAGGAGAGTGAACACACCGGACAGTTCACGGGGTTCGTCTTACTGGGAGTAACAGCGGCCGCGATTGCCAAGTTTTGGCAAAGCGCGGCCGCTGTTTATCTCCGTGTCAATAAGTCGCCGGTGCTGCCACCGGCATCGGGCGCCCGGGCCCCCGGATCCGGCCTAGAACAGCACCCGTGCGAGGGCCGTACGCGCCGCCGTCACCCGGGGGTCGTCCGCCCCGATGACCTCGAACAGCTCCAGCAGGCGCAGCCGTACGACGTCCCGGTCCTCACCGAACGTCACGCGCACGGTGTCCACGAGGCGCGCGAAGGCGTCCTCCACGTGGCCGCCGACCAGGTCGAGATCGGCGGCGGCGATCTGCGCCGCCGGGTCGCGCGGATTGCCGGCCGCCGCGGCGCGCACCGCCTGCGGGTCCATGTCCCGTACCCGGGCGAGCAGTTCGGCCTGGGCGAGGCCCATCTTGGCCTCCGTGTTGCCCGGGTCGTCGGCGAGTACGTTCTTGTACGCCTGCACCGCGCCGCCCAGGTCACCGGCGTCCAGCGCGACGACGGCTGCTTCGAGCAGCGCGTCGTACGGACCGGCGGCCGGCTCGGGCACGGCGCCCGGGGCGGCCTGCCCCTCGGCGGCGGCGTCGACCTCGATGCCGATGAGCCCGAAGCGCTCCTCGGCGACCTGGACCAGCTGGGCGAGGGTCTCGCGGATCTGCTGCTCGGGGGCCACGCCCTGGAACAGCGGAAGCACCTGGCCCGCGACCACGGCGAAGACGGCCGGGATGCCCTGGATGCCGAACTGCTGCATGAGGAGCTGGTTGGCGTCGACGTCGATCTTCGCCAGCACGAGGCGGCCGTTGGCCTCGACGGTCAGGCGCTCCAGGAGCGGGCTGAGCTGCTTGCACGGCTCGCACCACTCGGCCCAGAAGTCGAGGACGACCGGAACCTCGGCGGAGAGCTGGAGCACGTCCCGCTCGAATCCGGCCTCGTCTACGTCGAGGACGAGAGCGGACGGCGGCACGGCACGGGACGCGCCCGCGCCTCCGCCACCCTGGCCGGCCTGCCGTGCCGCTTCGGCACGGGCCTGCTCGGCCTTGGCCTTGGCCTCGCCGGCCGCCTTCACCGCGGCGAGGTCGACGACGCCGCTCATGGACATGTTTCTGGGCTGCATGCGTACATCCTCCCCCGAGTGCGCGCGTCGGCGAAAAAGATCGCCTGAATTGGTCCTAGGCGCCGGGTCCCCACCTGACGCCCGTAGCCTTCGCGTGGTTGTCGCTCTTACGCTACGAGCCGTAGCGTAACTCCTCGGGCCCTCCGGCGCCCAGTGATCTGGACCACAGCGATTCGGGCCCCGGCGGTTCCGCTACCGGCGGGTATGGTCTCGGCCATGCGCAACCCGAGCCCAGGCACCCCCTCCGCGCCCGGCCGCACCGGCCGCCCGCGCAGCGCCGCCGCGGACGCCGCCATCCTCGCCGCGACGCGGGACGCTCTGGTCGACCTGGGCTGGTCGAAGCTGACGATGGGGGACGTGTCGGCGCGGGCGGGCGTCGCGAAGACCACCCTGTACCGGCGCTGGGCGGGCAAGAACGAGCTGGTCGTGGACGCGGTCGCGGAGCTCTTCGATTCCCTGGAACTGCCCGACCGGGGCTCCCTCGAAGCCGACATGGAGTATGTGATCCTGCGCTTCGCCGAGCTGCTGCGGCGCCCGGAGGCCCGTACGGCCCTGATGGCGGTGGTAGCGGAGTCCACCCGCGACGAGGCCCTGCGCGACCGGATCAGGTCGGCGATCGTGGACCGGCAGAAACGTCTCGTCGTCCTGGGCCGCGAACGGGCCCAGGCCCGCGGGGAGCTCCCCTACGAGGAGGACGCCGCCCTCGCCGACCGCACCACGGACCTGATCTTCGACGTGATCGCGGGCACGGTCGTGCACCGCGCCCTGGTGAGCTCGGAGCCGGTGGACGAGGCGTGGGTGGCCACCTTCACGGCCCTCCTGATGCGGGGACTGCGCGGCCCGGCCGGGGGCTGAGGCCGGGGCTGCGCAGTCCTGGGGCCGGGCGGCCGCGCCGCTACGGATGCCGCCGTATACGGGCGCCGTAGTCGCGCGCCGTACCCGGGCGCTCCGGCGACGCGGCGACGTGCGGTGCCAGGAGCCCCGGGCGGGGGGCGGGTGGACCTAGAAGCCGGGCGGCTCGGTGTAGGTGCCCCATTCTTCGCGCAGCACGCCGCAGATCTCGCCCAGCGTGGCCTCGACCCGTACCGCGTCCAGCATCGCCGGGATCATGTTCGACCCGTCCCGGGCGGCGTCCAGCATCGCGGCCAGCGCCTCCGTCACCTTGGCGTCGTCGCGCCGGCCCTTGCGTTCGGCCAGCTCCCGCACCTGTACGGTCTCCACCTCGTGGCTGACCCGGAGGATCTCCAGGTCCCCGGTGACCGACCCGTGGTGGACGTTGACGCCGACGACCCGCTTGTCGCCCTTCTCCAGGGACCGCTGGTACTGGAAGGCCGACTCGGCGATCTCCCCCGTGAACCAGCCGTCCTCGATGCCGCGCAGAATGCCGGAGGTGATCGGCCCGATGGGGTGCTGACCGTTCGGGTGGGCGCGCAGCCCGCGCTCCTTGATCTGGTCGAAGATCTTCTCGGCGTCCGCCTCGATGCGGTCGGTGAGCTGCTCGACGTACCAGGAACCGCCCAGCGGGTCGGCCACATTGGCGACGCCGGTCTCCTCCATCAGCACCTGCTGGGTGCGCAGGGCGATCTCGGCCGCCTGCTCGCTCGGCAGCGCGAGGGTCTCGTCGAGGGCGTTGGTGTGCAGCGAGTTCGTGCCGCCGAGGACGGCCGCGAGGGCCTCGACGGCGGTGCGTACGACGTTGTTGTACGGCTGCTGCGCCGTCAGCGAGACACCGGCGGTCTGGGTGTGGAAGCGCAGCCACATCGTCTTGTCGGCCTTGGCCCCGTACACCTCCTTCATCCAGCGCGCCCAGATCCGGCGGGCGGCGCGGAACTTGGCGATCTCCTCGAAGAAGTCGAGGTGCGCGTCGAAGAAGAAGGAGAGACCGGGGGCGAAGACGTCGACGTCCATCCCGCGCGAGAGGCCGAGTTCCACGTACCCGAAACCGTCGGCGAGGGTGTAGGCGAGCTCCTGCGCGGCCGTCGCCCCGGCCTCGCGGATGTGGTAGCCGGAGACCGACAGCGGCTTGTACGCCGGGATGCCGTTGGCGCAGTACTCCATGAGGTCGCCGATGAGGCGCAGGTGCGGCTCCGGCTCGAAGAGCCACTCCTTCTGGGCGATGTACTCCTTGAAGATGTCCGTCTGCAGCGTGCCGTTGAGCACGGCGGGGTCCACGCCCTGACGCTCGGCGGCCACGAGGTACATGCAGAAGACCGGCACGGCGGGGCCCGAGATCGTCATCGAGGTCGTGACGTCGCCGAGGGGGATGTCCTGGAAGAGGATCTCCATGTCGGCGGCGGAGTCGATGGCGACCCCGCAGTGCCCGACCTCGCCGAGGGAGCGGGGGTCGTCGGAGTCGCGCCCCATGAGGGTCGGCATGTCGAAGGCGACCGAGAGCCCGCCGCCGCCGGCGGCCAGGATCATCTTGTAGCGCTCATTGGTCTGCTCGGCGTTGCCGAAACCGGCGAACTGCCGGATCGTCCAGGTCCGCCCCCGGTAGCCGGTGGCGTGCAGGCCGCGGGTGTACGGGTACTCCCCCGGCCAGCCGATGCGCTCGAATCCCTCGTACGTGTCGCCGGGCCGCGGCCCGTACACGGGATCGACGGGATCGCCGGAGAGCGTGGTGAAATCGGCGTCGCGCTTGCGGGCCTTGTCGTAACGGGCCTGCCAGCGCTGGCGGCCCTCCTCGATCGCGTCAGCGTCCATACCCATGAATTTACTAGGACGTCCTAGTAAATGTCCATGGCTGACCGCCACGGGCGCGCCGTGGCGGTCGGGGTTCACACGTTGGCGGCCGCCGGGCGGGGTTCCGCGATCAGTGCCCGCGCCTCGCGGGTGACCTTCGGCTCCACGAAGAAGGAGGCGAAGGGGATGCAGCCGGCGGCCAGCACCCACAGCAGCTTGCCGAAGGGCCACTTCGCCTTGGAACCGAGGTCGAAGGCGAAGAGGACGTAGACGATGAACAGCACGCCGTGGATCTGCGAGATCACCATGGTGTCGCCGATGCCGAAACCGCGGCTCGCGATGATCGCGGCGGTGAACACGAGCAGCCATACGGCGGTGATGTACGCCATCACCCGGTACCGGGTCAGCACATTGGACTTCATGGCACCGAGCGTAACCGGACGCAAGGGGCGATCTTCGGGCGGGTTACCGCTCCTCGAAGTCCCCGGCGGCCACCCGCAGCGGGCGCAGCATCGCGAAGATCTCGGCGCACTCCTCCGGGTCGTACACGCCCAGCCCGAAGTCCATCTCCATCAGGTCCCGGGTCGCCGATTCGACCACCTCGCGGCCCTTGTCGGTGATCGAGGCGAGCGTGCCGCGGCCGTCGTTCGGGTTGGGGCGCTTGGCCACGAGCCCCGAGGTCACCAGCCGGTCCACGGTGTTCGTCACCGACGTCGGGTGGACCATCAGCCGCTCGCCGATCTTCGACATCGGCAGCTCGCCCGCCTTGGAGAAGGTGAGCAGCACCAGCGCCTCGTACCGCGCGAAGGTGAGCCCGTACGGCTTCACCACGGCGTCGACCTCGCCGAGCAGGATCTGGTGCGCCCGCATGATCGAGGTGATGGCGGCCATCGAGGGCACGGGGCCCCAGCGCTGCCGCCAGAGCTCGTCGGCGCGGGCGATGGGGTCGAAGGGGAGGCTGAGCGGCTTGGGCACGCCCCGACCCTACCGGGCGGTCATTTCACCGCGGGCCCCGTCTCACACTTCGGCCCCTTTCCCCCGGCGCCGCCTTCCTCGCGCCCCTCCCGGGGATCCCAGGGCGCTGGAGCCATGGAGGCACGAGAGCCCCGCCGCTCGGGGCGGCGGGGCAGCGGGGCATTTTCGCGGGGGTGGGGTCAGGACGGGCTGAGGTGGCGTTCCACCGTTTCGACCTTCGAGGTGATTCCGTCGGTCACGCCCGGGCGGATGTCGGCCTTGAGGATGAAGGAGACCCGGGGCGCCCGCGCCTCGACGGCGGCCACGGCGCGCTTGACCACGTCCATGACCTCGTCCCACTCGCCCTCGACCGTCGTGAACATCGCGTCGGTGCGGTTCGGCAGCCCGGATTCGCGTACGACGCGGACTGCGTCGGCCACGTACTCCCCGACCTCTTCCCCGACCCCCAGCGGGGTCACGGAGAAGGCGATGATCACGCGTCGGCCGCCTCGCGGGCGCGGGCCGCGATCACGCTGTCGGCCTCCTCGCGCTTGAGCAGCTTGTCCCCGTACAGCCCGCCGAAGGGCAGCACGGCGAGTACGAAGAACAGCGCGACCTTCTTGACCGGCCACTTCGCCCGGTTCCACACGTCCAGCAGGAAGACCGCGTAGATGACGAACAGGGCCCCGTGCAGGGCGCCGAGCGGCATCATCAGGTAGTCGATGTCCGAGATCCGGCTCAGCAGCGAGCCGAAGATCAGCAGGGCCGGGAACGAGAGCGCCTCCGGGACGGAGATGAGGCGCAGCCGGTGCAGGGCGGAGGCGGTCTTGATGTCCACGTGAAACCTTCGGGGTGGAGGCCGGGGGTCGGCTCCAGTGTCTCAGCCGCTTTGCTGGATCTTGACCCGGGCCCCTGTCCGGACCGCCCGAGTGTGGCGGATATCCGCCACTGGGCCCTGTTCGCACTCGCCCGCTGCCGATAACGTCATCCCGTGGCTCAGTTCCGACTCCAAGGCAGCAAGGTGCTCGCCGTCGACCTGACCGGGGATGCCGTGAAAGCGAAGAACGGCTCCATGGTCGCGTACGACGGCCAGATGGCCTTCAAGAAGATGTCCGGCGGCGGTGAAGGCTTCCGGGGCATGGTGACCCGGCGGCTGACCGGCGAACAGATGACCGTGATGGAAGTGCAGGGACATGGCACCTGCTTCTTCGCCGACCGCGCCAGTGAGATCAATCTGGTCCAGCTGCGGGGCGAGAAGCTCTACGTGGAATCCAGCAACCTGCTGTGCACCGACGCCGGCCTGCGCACCGGCACCAGCTTCACCGGTCTGCGCGGCGCCTCGACGGGCAACGGCCTGTTCACCACGACCGTCGAGGGCTCCGGCCAGGCGGCGATCGTGTCCGACGGTCCGGCGGTGGTGCTGCGCGTCAGCGCCCAGTACCCGCTCTCCGTCGACCCGGGGGCGTACATCGCGCACACCGGCAGCCTCCAGCAGTCCTTCCAGTCCGGCGTGAACTTCCGCACGTTGATCGGCGAGGGCTCGGGGGAGGCCTTCCAGATCCGTTTCGAGGGCGAGGGCCTGGTCTACGTGCAGCCCAGCGAGCGCAACACCCTCGGGGGTGACGTCTGATGCCCTTCCGCGAGATCAACTCGAAGATGGTCGAGGCCCAGGTGGTCCCGGGGCAGACGATGTACAGCCAGCGCGGGGCGATGCTCGCCTACCGCGGCGAGGTCTCCTTCACCCCGAGCCTGACCGGCGGCCAGGGCGGCGTCATGGGCATGATCGGACGCCGGGTGGCCAACGAGCAGACCCCGCTGATGACGGTCGAGGGCAGCGGCACGGTGATGTTCGGCCACGGCGGCCACCACATCCAGGTGATCAATCTGACCGGCGAGACGCTCTACGTCGAGGCCGACCGGCTGCTCGCCTTCGACGGCACCCTCCAGCAGGGCACGATGTTCATGGGCTCCCAGGGCGGCGTCATGGGCATGGTGCGCGGCCAGGTGAGCGGCCAGGGCCTGTTCACCACCACGCTCAAGGGCCACGGCTCGGTCGCGGTGATGGCCCACGGCGGAGTGATCGAGCTCCCCGTCACGCCCCAGCGCCCGGTGCACGTGGACCCGCAGGCGTACGTCGCCCACCACGGCGAGGTCCGCAACAAGCTCTCCACCGCGCTCGGCTGGCGGGACATGGTGGGGCGCGGCTCGGGCGAGGCGTTCCAGCTGGAACTGTCCGGCCAGGGCGCGGTGTACGTACAGGCCTCGGAGGAGAAGCTGTGAACTTCGGAGCTGTGAACTCCGGCCCCGTGACCGGCGGCCCCGGCGGCCCGACCGTGTTCGACCCGTACACGCTGCCGTCCGACGACAACGTGAACCCGTACACCTTCTGCGTGGAGCTCAAGGGCAGCCAGTGGTTCCTGCAGAAGGGCAAGATGATCTCGTACTACGGGAGCATCGAGTTCAACGGCATCGGCAGCGGCCGCTTCGACCGGCTGCTGCGCACCAGCTTCCACTCGCCGCTGCACGCGAGCGACTGGGTGGTGGCCGAGGGGCAGGGCAAGATGCTGCTCGCCGATCGGGCCTTCGACGTGAACTCGTACGACCTGGACCAGGGGAACCTGACGATCCGGTCGGGCAATCTGCTCGCCTACCAGCCCACCCTGGCGCTGAAGCAGTCGATCGTCCCCGGTTTCCTGACCCTGATCGGAACCGGCAAGTTCGTGGCCGCGTCCAACGGGCCGGTCGTGTTCATGGAGCCGCCGCTGCGCGTGGATCCGCAGGCGCTGGTGGGCTGGGCGGACTGCCCCTCCCCGTGCCATCACTACGACCACGGGTACATGTCGGGCGTGATGGGCGGGGTGCGCGCGCTGACCGGCATCGGCGGCGCCTCGGGTGAGGAGCACCAGTTCGAGTTCGTCGGCGCGGGGACCGTCCTGCTGCAGTCGTCGGAAGCGCTGATGGCGGAGCAGGCGGTGGGGGCGGTCGGTTCCGGGCCGGGGGTTCCGGGTGCGCCGGCCGCCGGGCAGCAGGGCCACGGGCAGTCGGGCGTACCGCGGATGCCGGGGCAGCTGGGTGATCTGCAGCGCCGCTTCGGACTGTGAACGGCCCGGCCGCTCGTGGGCGGGCTGTGTGCCCGTGAGCCGCCGGACCGCTCGTGGGCGGCCTGACCGCTCGCGAGCGACCCGACCGCCAGACATTGTACGCCATTCAACTTTTTAGGTAGAGTTTCTTTCATGGAGACCATCGAGACCGAAACAGCCACTCGCTGGCTCACCGACGCCGAACAGTGCGCCTGGCGCACCCACCTGGACGTCAGCAGACTGCTGATGCACCAGCTGGAAAAGGATCTCCAGCCCTTCGGGCTCACCAACAACGACTACGAGATCCTGGTGAACCTCTCGGAGTCCGAGGACCACCGGATGCGGATGAGCGACCTCGCGACCGCGACCCTGCAGTCAAAGAGCCGCCTCTCCCACCAGATCACGCGCATGGAAGCGGCCGGCCTGGTCCAGCGCGTGAACTGCGAGTCCGACCGCCGCGGCCTGTACGCGGTCCTCACCGACGAGGGCATGGAGCTGATGCGCCGGGTCGCCCCGCACCACGTGGCGTCCGTCCGCCGGCACTTCATCGACCTGCTGACCCCGGAGGCGCTGGCGCAGCTGCGCGCCTCGCTGACCCCGGTCGCGGACCACCTCCGCGACAACCGCGGCAAGGTCTAGGGGGTGTGCTGGGATCTCCGTGGGGCGACGCCGCGGAGATCCGAGCGACACCCCCTGGCCCAGGGCGCGGGCGGGTCCTTCGCACGTGCGGCCCCGCCGGCCCGGCCCGGCCCGCGGTCGAGCACGCGGGCCGGGCCGCCCGGCAAGGGGAGCGGCCCGTGCCACGCCCCGCTCAGGCCTCCGTCAAGGTCTCCAGCAGCGCGTCGGAGGCCGCGTACGGGTCCAGCTCACCGGCGGCCACCCGCGCGGCCAGCGCGTTCAGGTGCGCGTCCCCGTGCACGTCCGCGAGCCGCGCCCGCAGGGCCGTGATCGCGATGGTCTCCACCTCGCGCGCCGCCCGCGCCGCGCGCCGCTGCGCCAGCACCCCGTGCTCGTCCATCCACGCGCGGTGCTTCTCCAGCGCCTCGACCAGCTCGTCGATGCCCTCGCCCCGCGCGGCGACCGTCTTCACGATCGGCGGCCGCCAGTCACCGGCCCCCCGGGACTCCCCCAGGCCCAGCATGTGGTTCAGCTCGCGTGCGGTGGCGTCGGCGCCGTCCCGGTCCGCCTTGTTCACCACGTACACGTCACCGATCTCCAGGATGCCCGCCTTCGCCGCCTGGATCCCGTCCCCCATCCCGGGAGCCAGCAGCACCACCGAGGTGTCGGCCTGCGAGGCGATCTCCACCTCGGACTGGCCCACTCCGACCGTCTCGACCAGGATCACCTCGCAGCCGGCCGCGTCCAGGACCCGGATCGCCTGCGGCGCGGACCACGCCAGTCCGCCGAGGTGACCCCGGGTGGCCATGGACCGGATGTAGACGCCCGGATCCGAGGCGTGGTCCGACATCCGCACCCGGTCGCCCAGCAGCGCCCCGCCCGAGAAGGGCGAGGACGGGTCCACGGCGAGGACACCGACCCGCTTGCCCGCCCTGCGGTAGGCCGACACCAGCGCCGAGGTGGACGTGGACTTCCCGACGCCCGGGGACCCCGTCAGGCCCACGACGTACGCGCCGCCCGTGAGCGGGGCCAGGGCGGCCATCACCTCGCGAAGCTGCGGGGACGCCCCCTCGACCAGTGAGATCAAGCGGGCCACGGCCCGCGGTCGGCCTTCGCGGGCCTGCGCCACCAGCGTGGGGACGTCCACCGTCATACGTGCTGCGCTCCTCGGTTCTCGTACGGGTAAGGAGGGGTGTCTGCCGGTGTCACGGCCTGACGTCGGGCACGCGCAGGATCAGCGCGTCGCCCTGCCCGCCGCCACCGCACAGCGCGGCCGCGCCGACCCCGCCGCCGCGGCGCTTGAGCTCCAGGGCCAAGTGCAGCACCACGCGGGCGCCCGACATGCCGATCGGGTGCCCCAGGGCAATGGCGCCGCCGTTGACGTTCACCTTTTCCGGGGTCACCCCGAGGTCCTTCATTGACTGCACGGCCACGGCCGCGAAGGCCTCGTTGATCTCGATGAGGTCGAGGTCGCCGACCTCCAGGCCCTCCTTCTCCAGGGCGTGCCGGATCGCGTTGGACGGCTGCGACTGGAGGGAGTTGTCGGGGCCCGCCACATTGCCGTGGGCGCCGATCTCCGCGATCCACTCCAGGCCCAGCTCCTCGGCCTTGGCCTTGCTCATGACGACCACGGCGGCCGCGCCGTCGCTGATCTGGGAGGACGTACCGGCGGTGATGGTGCCGTCCTGCGCGAAGGCGGGCCGCAGCTTGGCGAGGGACTCCACCGTGGTCTCCGGGCGGATGCCCTCGTCCTGCGCGATGACCACCGGCTCGCCCTTGCGCTGCGGGATCTCGACCGGGGTGATCTCCGCCTCGAAGACGCCGTTCTTCTGCGCGGCCGCGGCCCGCTGGTGCGAGGCGGCGGCGAACTCGTCCTGCGGGGCGCGGTCGATGCCCAGCCGGGCGTTGTGCTTCTCCGTGGACTCACCCATCGCGATGCTCTCGAAGGGGTCGGTGAGGCCGTCGTGCGCCATGGCGTCGAGCATGCCGATCGCGCCGAACTTGAAGCCCTCGCGCGACTTCGGCATCAGGTGCGGCGCGTTGGTCATGGACTCCTGGCCGCCCGCGACGACGATGTCGAACTCGCCGGCGCGGATCAGCTGGTCGGCCAGCGCGATCGCGTCCAGACCGGACAGGCACACCTTGTTGACGGTGAGGGCGGGCACGTTCATCGGAATGCCGGCCTTGACCGCCGCCTGGCGGGCGGGGATCTGGCCCGCGCCGGCCTGGAGGACCTGGCCCATGATCACGTACTGCACCTGGTCGCCGGAGATACCGGCCCGGTCCAGCGCGGACTTGATGGCGAAGCCGCCGAGGTCGGCACCCGAGAAGGACTTCAGCGAGCCGAGCAGCCGCCCCATGGGCGTGCGGGCCCCGGCGACGATCACTGAAGTGGTGTTGTTCGGTCCGGACATGAGGCACAGCCCCTTGGATGAGGAGTGAACGAGGGTTTACGTCAATGTACTGAGCGGTACGGCAACGGTCACCGGGCCGCCGGTGTGATCGCGCGCACGTTGCGTCACGGCCTCGTCAGCGGTCCACTGGTCCCATGCTGACAAGGATCGACCACATCGGGATCGCCTGCTTCGACCTCGACAAGACCGTCGAGTTCTACCGTGCCACGTACGGCTTCGAGGTGTTCCACTCCGAGATCAACGAGGAGCAGGGCGTCCGCGAGGCCATGTTGAAGATCAACGAGACGTCCGACGGCGGCGCCTCCTACCTCCAGCTCCTGGAACCCACCCGCGAGGACTCGGCGGTGGGCAAGTGGCTGGCCAAGAACGGCGAGGGGGTCCACCACATCGCTTTCGGCACCGAGGACGTCCGGGGCGACTCGGAGGCCATCCGCGGCAAGGGCGTGCGCGTCCTCTACGACGAGCCCCGCACGGGTTCGATGGGCTCCTCGATCACCTTCCTCCACCCCAAGGACTGCCACGGAGTCCTCACCGAACTGGTCACCGCCAACCCGCAGCACTGATGCCCCCATTCCCCGGCCGGTAGAGTGGCCCTGGCTCGGCCGGGGTTCGGTGCGGAGACGGGGTCGGGGCCTGTGACCCCTGCCCCGGTATCTGACACCATTCCCCCGGGGGTGCCGTTCAGCGGGCGGACGGTGCTCATTGGAAATGAGCTTGCGACCAGGGGACGGATGGGACCGCGCTGTGCGGGGCTACGAAAGCCAGGAGAGCCATCAGGCCGAGGCCGACCACCTCTCGCGCTTCGAAGCCGAGATGGAGCGGCTGAAGAAGGAGCGCGGGAAGGCCGTCCAGCACGCCGAGGACCTGGGATACCAGGTCGAGGTGTTGCGCGCCAAGCTCCATGAGGTGCGCCGCAGCCTGGCGTCCCGGCCCGCCTATGACGGCGCCGACATGGGCTACCAGGCGGAACAGCTGCTCCGCAATGCCCAGATCCAGGCCGACCAGATGCGCTCCGACGCCGAGCGGGAGCTGCGCGACGCCCGGGCGCAGACCCAGCGCATCCTGCAGGAGCACGCCGAGCACCAGGCGCGCCTCCAGGCCGAACTGCACGCCGAGGCCGTCAACCGGCGCCAGCGCCTGGACCAGGAGCTCAACGAGCGCCGCCAGACCGTCGAGGCCCACGTCAACGAGAACGTGGCCTGGGCCGAGCAGCTGCGCGCCCGTACGGAGTCCCAGGCCCGCCGGCTCATGGACGAGTCCCGCGCCGAGGCCGAACAGGCACTGAACGCCGCCCGGGCGGAGGCCGCCCGGCTCGCCGAGGAGGCCCGCCGCCGGCTGACCTCCGAGGCGGAGGCCTCGCGCGCCGAGGCCGAGGCCACCCTGCTGCGCGCCCGCAAGGAGGCCGAGCGACTGCTGACCGCCGCCTCCGCGCAGGTGCAGGAGGCCAGCGAGCACGCGGAGCGGCTGCGCTCCAGCACGTCCGCCGAGGCCGAGCAGACCCGGCAGCAGACCCTGGACCTCGGCCGCGCGGCCGAGTCCCGCGTGCAGGAGGCCGACAACACCCTGCGCGAGGCCCGCGCGGCGGCCGAGAAGCTGCTCGCGGAGGCCAAGGAGAGCGCCGCCCGGCAGCTGGCCTCGGCGGAATCGGTGAACGAGCAGCGCACCCGAACCGCCAAGGAGCAGGTCGCCCGGCTGGTCGGGGAGGCCACCAAGGAGGCCGAGGCCCTCAAGGCCGAGGCCGAACAGGCGCTGGCCGACTCCCGAGCGGAGGCCGAGCGGCTGCGGATCGAGGCCGGCGAGCAGGCCCGTACGGCCGCGGCCGAGGACACGGCGGCGCAGCTGGCGAAGGCGGCCCGCACCGCCGAGGACGTACTGAACAAGGCCTCGCAGGACGCCCGGGCCACCACCCGGGCCGCGTCCGAGGAAGCGGAGCGGATCCGCCGCGAGGCCGAGGCCGAGGCGGAGCGCCTGCGCGCCCAGGCGGCGGCCACGGCCGATGAGCTCAAGGGCGCGGCGAAGGACGACACCGAGGAGTACCGGGCCCGTACCGTCGAACTCCAGGAGGAGGCCCGGCGGCTGCGCGGGGAGGCCGAGCAGCTGCGCGCGGAGGCCGTCGCCGAAGGCGAGCGGATCCGCGGCGAGGCGCGCCGCGAGGCCGTCCAGCAGATCGAGGAGGCGGCCCGCACCGCCGAGGAGCTCCTCGGCAAGGCCAAGGCCGACGCGGACGAGTTGCGGAGCGGGGCGAACGCCGAGAGCGAGCGGGTGCGCGCCGAGGCCGTCGAGCGGGCGACCACGCTGCGCAAGCAGGCCGAGGAGACCTTGGAGCGGACCCGCGCCGAGGCGGAGCGGCTGCGCGCCGAGGCGGCGGAGCAGGCGGAAGCCGTCCGCGCCGAGGCGGAGGCCGCCGCTCGCGCGCGCCGCGAGGAGACCGAGCAGGCACTGGCCGCGAAGCGTGCGGAGGCCGACGAGGAGCTCGTACGGCTGCACACGGACGCGGAGAGCCGGCTGAGTACGGCCGAGCAGACGCTCCGGGACGCCCGCACGGCGGCGGAGAACCTCCGCCGGGACACCAGCGAGGAGACCGACCGGCTGCGGGCCGAGTCGGCTGAGCGGATCCGCACCCTCCAGGCGCAGTCGGAGGCGGAGGCCGACCAGCTGCGCCACGACGCGGCGGACGACGCCGGCCGGGTGCGCGCGGAGGCCGAGCAGGCCGCCGTACGGCTGCGCAGTGAGGCCGAGGCCGAGGCGGAGCGGGTGCGCTCGGAGGCGCAGGAGACCGCGGACCGGCTGCGCGCGGAGGCGAAGGCCGCGGGCGAGCGGATCGCCGCGGAGGCCGCGGAGGCGCTGGCCGCCGCGCAGGAGGAGGCCGCCCGGCGGCGCCGGGAGTCCGAGGAGACGCTGGCGTCGGCCCGGACGGACGCGGAGAGCGAGCGGGCGCAGGCCCGTGAGCAGAGCGAGGAACTGCTGGCCGCGGCCCGCAAGCGCTCCGAAGAGGCGCAGGCCGAGGCGGCCCGCCTGACCGAGGAGGCGCAGCGGCGCGCGTCGGAGCTGGTCACGGCGGCCGAGGCCACCGCCCAGCAGGTACGGGACTCCGTGGCCGGGCTGCACGAGCAGGCCGAGGAGGAGGTCGCGGGGCTGCGCAGCGCCGCCGAACACGCGGCGCAGCGTACGCGGACGGAGGCCGAGCAGGAGGCAGAGCGGGTCCGCGCGGACGCGCAGGCGGAACGCGAGCGGGCCGCCGAGGACGCCAGCCGGGTCCGCAGCGAGGCCCGCACCGAGACGGACGCGGCGAAGGCGCTGGCCGAGCGCACGGTCGGCGACGCGATCGCCGAGGCCGAGCAGCTGCGCAGCGACACCGCCGAGTACGCGCAGCGGGTGCGCACCGAGGCGACGGACGCCCTG
This sequence comes from Streptomyces sp. NPDC003034, assembly GCF_053591375.1. Taxonomy (NCBI): domain Bacteria; kingdom Bacillati; phylum Actinomycetota; class Actinomycetes; order Kitasatosporales; family Streptomycetaceae; genus Streptomyces; species Streptomyces sp. NPDC003034. The sequence continues at coordinate 103,961 of NZ_JBSFTS010000008.1, read as the reverse complement.
GCGGCGTCCGAGCGCGACGCGGCCCGGACCAGGGCGGACGCCCGCGACGACGCGAACCGCATCCGCGGCGAGGCGGCGGAGGCGCTGGAGTCCTCCCGCGCCGAGGCCGCCCGGATCGTCGGCGAGGCGACGGCGGAGGCCGAGCGGCTCACCGCGGAGACCCTGGCGGCGAACGCGGCCCTGGTCGGCGAGGCCACCGCCGAGGCCGAGCGGATCACCGCGCGGGCGGCGGCGGAGGCCGACGCGACCCGCGCCGAGGCGGCGAACACGCTGGACGAGGCGCGCGCCGAGGCCAACCGGCTGCGCTCCGACGCCGCCGAACAGGCCGACCGCCTCATCACCGAGGCCGCCTCCGAGGCGGACAAGCTCACCGAGCGGACCCGCAAGGACAACGAACGCACGGTCGGCGAGGCGACCGCGAAGGCGCAGCGGCTCACCACGCAGGCGGCCGACACCCTCGCGGCGGCCGAGCGGGACGCCGCGCGGATCCTGGTCGACTCCCGTGCCGAGGGCGACCGGCTCATCGAGGAGACCCGCGCCGCCAACGAACTCACGGTCGGCGAGGCCGCGGCGGAGGCCGAGCGGCTGCGCGCGGAAGCGGCGCGGACCCTGGACGACGCCCGTGCGGAGGGCGGCCGGATCATCGGCGAGGCCACCGCGGAGGCGGACCGGGTCACGGTCGCGGCGAACGAGACGCTGGCGAGCGCCGAGCGGGAGGCCGCGAACACGCTGGACGAGGCGCGCGCCGAGGCCAACCGGCTGCGCTCCGACGCCGCCGAACAGGCCGACCGCCTCATCACCGAGGCCGCCTCCGAGGCGGACAAGCTCACCGAGCGGACCCGCAAGGACAACGAGCGCACGGTCGGCGAGGCGGCGAACGAGGCCGAGCGGCTGCGCGCGGAGGCGTCGCAGGCCCTCTCCTCGGCGCAGGAGCACGCGACCCGCACCCGGTCGGAGGCCGAGCGCGTCAAGGCGGAGGCGGCGACCGCGGCGGAGCGCATGCGCGCCGAGGCCCGTACGGAGTCCGAGCGGCTGCTGGACGAGGCCCGCGAGGAGGCCAACAAGCGCCGCAGCGAGGCCGCGGAGCAGGTGGACCGGCTCATCACGGAGGCCGCCTCCGAGGCCGACAAGCTCACCACGGACGCGCGGAAGCAGGCCCTGGCCGCCACCACGGCGGCCGAGGAGCAGGCCGACGCGATGGTCGACGCGGCCCGCAAGGAGGCCGCCCGGATCACTTCCGAGGCGACCGTCGAGGGCAACTCCCTGGTCGAGAAGGCCCGTACGGACGCGGACGAGCTGCTGGTCGGGGCACGTACGGACGCGTCCGCCATAAGGGAGCGGGCGGAGGAGCTGCGCGCCCGAGTCGAGGCGGAGGTCGAGGAGCTGCACGAGCGGGCCCGCCGGGAGTCGGCCGAGCAGATGAAGTCGGCGGGCGAGCGCGTGGACAAGCTGGTGCGGGCGGCGACCGAGCAGAGCGTCGAGGCCGAGGCGAAGGCCAAGGCCCTGGTGTCGGACGCGAGCAGCGAGGCGGGCAAGGTCCGCATCGCCGCCGTGCGCAAGGCGGAGGCGCTCCTGAAGGAGGCCGAGCAGAAGAAGGCCGAGCTGGTGCGGGAGGCCGAGGGCACGCTGGCCGAGGCCCGGTCGGAGGCCGAACGGCTGGTCGAGGAGGGCCGCCGCGAGCTGGGGGTTCTGGTGCGCCGTCGCGAGGACATTCAGGCGGAGATCTCCCGTGTCCAGGACGTTCTTGAGGCGTTGGAATCATTCGAGGCGCCCGCGGGCGGCGGAAAGCCCACGGTCGGCGGCCAGGGCGCGGGGGGCGTGAAGGCCGGCGCGACAGCGGGTTCCACTCGTTCGGGTGGTAAAACGTCAGAAGGCTAGTCAGTGAGCATGATGTGTGCCCCTGATGGAGGTTCAGGCGAACGAGTGACAAGCATTCTGCCGCCTTGCCACTCAAAAGGGGTGTCATTGTCCAGATCAAACGTGGAATGACTCGATGACACGCCGCCCGGGCCCCTAGGATTCCCCTTAACACCTCACGTAGCACCTCATCGGTCTCATTCGACAGGAACCCCATGAGCGACACTTCCTCCCCCTTCGGCTTCGAGCTCGTGCGGCGTGGTTACGACCGCGGTCAGGTGGACGACCGCATTACCAAGCTGGTCTCCGACCGCGACAGCGCCCTTGGACGTATCAACTCTCTGGAAAAGCGGATCGAGGAGCTGCACCTCGAAACGCAGAACGCCCAGGCCCAGGTGAACGACGCGGAGCCGTCGTACGCCGGCCTCGGCGCCCGGGTCGAGAAGATCCTGCGCCTCGCGGAGGAGGAGGCGAAGGACCTTCGTGAGGAGGCCCGTCGCGCGGCCGAGCAGCACCGCGAGCTGGCCGAGTCGGCCGCCCAGCAGGTGCGCAACGACGCCGAGTCGTTCGCCGCCGACCGCAAGTCGAAGGCGGACGACGAGGGCATCCGTATCGTCGAGAAGGCCAAGGGCGACGCCGCCACCCTGCGCGCCGAGGCCCAGAAGGACGCCGCCTCCAAGCGCGAGGAGGCCGACGCGCTGTTCGAGGAGACCCGCGCCAAGGCCGCCCAGGCCGCCGCGGACTTCGAGACCAACCTCGCCAAGCGCCGCGAGCAGTCCGAGCGCGACCTCGCCTCGCGTCAGGCCAAGGCGGAGAAGCGCCTCGCGGAGATCGAGCACCGCGCGGAGCAGCTGCGCCTGGAGGCGGAGAAGCTGCGGACGGACGCGGAGCGCCGTGCCCGCCAGACCGTGGAGACCGCGCAGCGCCAGGCCGAGGACATCGTGGCCGACGCCAACGCGAAGGCCGACCGGATCCGCAGCGAGTCCGAGCGCGAGCTCGCGGCGCTCACCAACCGCCGCGACTCCATCAACGCGCAGCTCACCAACGTCCGCGAGATGCTGGCGACGCTGACCGGTGCGGCCGTCGCGGCCGCCGGCTCCCCGATCGACGACGAGCCGGTCACCCGCGGCGTTCCGGCGCAGCAGAGCCGCTGAGCTCCCGCTGAAGTCCGCTGAACTCCCCGCCGGAAACCAGCCGGTAGCGAAAAACGGCGGGCCCGAGGGCCTTGTGCCACCCCGCGAGGTGGCACAAGGCCCTCGGGCGTTCTAGCGTGGCGGCATGATCGAGCTTGAGGGCCTTACCAAACGATTCGGCGCGAAGACCGCCGTGGACCACCTCAGCTTCCAGGTCAGACCGGGGGTGGTGACCGGCTTCCTCGGCCCCAACGGGGCCGGGAAGTCCACGACCATGCGCATGATGCTCGACCTCGACAATCCGACCAGCGGTACGGTCCGGATCGACGGGAAGCACTACCGGGACCTGCCGGAGCCTTTGAAGCACATCGGCGCGCTGCTGGACGCGAAGGCCATGAACGGCGGCCGCAGCGCCTACAACAACCTTCTCTGCCTTGCCCAGTCGAACCGGATCCCGGAGCGCCGGGTCGCGGAGGTGCTGGACCTGGTCGGCCTGACGGCCGTGGCGAAGAAGAAGTCCAAAGGATTTTCGCTCGGCATGGGGCAGCGGCTGGGAATCGCCTCCGCGCTGCTCGGCGATCCGGAGATCTTGATGTTCGACGAACCCGTCAATGGTCTGGACCCGGAGGGAATTCTCTGGATCCGCAATCTCATGAAGGGCCTGGCGGCAGAGGGCAGGACGATCTTCGTCTCCTCCCATCTGATGAGTGAAATGGCCCTGACCGCAGACCATTTGATCGTCATCGGGCAGGGAAAGCTGCTCGCCGATCTGTCCATGGCCGATTTCATCCAGCAGAACTCCCGCAGTTACGTCCGGCTGCGCTCGCCCCAGCAGGAACGGCTCAAGGACGTCCTGCACGAGGCCGGGATCGGCGCCATCGCCGTCCCGGCCACCGGCGTACTGGAGATCGACGGCGTGAGCCCTGAGCGGCTCGGCGAGCTCGCCGCCCAGCACCAGATCGTCCTGCACGAACTCAGCCCGCAACGGGCTTCACTGGAAGAAGCGTTCATGCGTATGACGGCGGACTCCGTCGAGTACCACGCCCACGCACCGGGCGCCGGGCTCCCCGGCGGGCCGGTCCCCCCGGTCGTCCCCGGCATGGCGGCCGACAACCCGGCCCGGCCGGCCGACGTCCCCGCGTGGGGCGCCGGCTACGAGGCGACGCGCAAGGGCGGCGAGTGACATGTCCTCCTTCTCCGCCGTTCTCAAGTCCGAGTGGACCAAGATCCGTACGGTCGCCTCCACCACCTGGACCCTGGTCGCCGCCCTGGTGGTCACGGTCGGGATCAGCGCCGCGCTGTGCGCGTTCTTCAACGCCTCCTTCAACGACATGCCCCGGGAGCAGCAGGCGACCTTCGACCCGACGCTGGCCAGCTTCGCCGGCATGAGCCTGGGTCAGCTCGCGATGATCGTCTTCGGCGTCCTCGTGGTCGGCACCGAGTACAGCTCGGGCATGATCCGCACGTCGCTGGCCGCCGTGCCGCGCCGCGGGAGCTTCCTGCTGGGCAAGGTCATCGTGGCCACCGGGCTGGCCCTGGTCGTGGGGCTCGCGACCAGTTTCCTGTCCTTCTTCCTCGGACAGGCCATCCTGGGCGAGCGCAGCATCGGCATCGGCGCGGACAACGTCCTGCGCGCGGTGATCGGCGCCGGGCTGTACATGGCCGTGATCGCCCTCTTCTCCATGGGCGTGGCGGCGATCCTGCGCAGCTCGATCCTGGCCCTGGGCATCCTGATGCCGTTCTTCTTCCTGGTCTCGAACATCCTCGGGGCCGTCGAGGCGACCCGGAAGGTGGCCCAGTACTTCCCGGACCAGGCAGGTTCCAAGATCATGCAGGTGGTCCCGGGCGCGATGGACAGCGCCGAGGCGCCCTACGGTCCGTGGGGCGGCTTCGGGATCATGGCCCTCTGGGCGCTGGCGGCCGTACTGGGGGGCTACCTCGTGCTGCGGAAGCGGGACGCCTGACACCCCACCTGTGACGGGTGATCGGGTGCTGTGTGCTGTGTGCTGTGGGCCGTGGGCTGCGTGCCGTGCGGTGTGTGCCCTGAGACTCGCGGCGTCCGGCTCGTGACGTGTGACGCGTGACGGCCGGGCGGCGCGAGTGGTCCGTCCCGAGGCGGACGCCGCAGGTACTACGGGTGATCCCCGGGTCGGGCTCAGGGGCAGCTCAGGGATCGGCCCGGGACGGAACCGCGGGGGACTCGATATCCTCTTAACCCTTACGCGGGCGAGAGTCGTCCCGGCCTGGTAAGGGGCAGCAACATGATCGAGGCAGTCGGCCTGACCAAGCGCTACGGCGCCAAGACCGCCGTCGACCAGCTGTCCTTCCAGGTCAAGCCGGGTCATGTGACCGGATTCCTGGGGCCCAACGGCTCCGGGAAATCCACCACCATGCGCATGATCCTCGGCCTCGACCGGCCCACTTCGGGGCACGTCACGATCAACGGCCTGCCCTTCCAGGACCTGCCGAACGCCCAGCGGCACGTCGGCGCGCTGCTCGACGCCAAGGCCGTGCACGGCGGCCGCCGGGCGCGCACCCACCTGCTCTCCGTCGCCCAGCTCTCCGGGATCCCGGAGAAGCGGGTGGACGAGGTACTGGCCGTGGTCGGCCTGCAGGACGTCGCCCGGCAGCGTACGAAGGGCTTCTCCCTCGGCATGGGCCAGCGGCTCGGCATCGCCACCGCCCTGCTCGGTGACCCGCAGGTGCTGCTGTTCGACGAGCCGGTCAACGGGCTCGACCCCGAGGGCATCCGCTGGGTCCGCAACCTCATGCGGCAGCTCGCCGCCGAGGGCCGCACCGTCCTGGTCTCCTCCCACCTCATGAGCGAGATGGCCCTGACCGCCGACCACCTGATCGTGATCGGCCGGGGACGGCTGCTGGCCGACATGGGCACCCAGGAGTTCATCACCCACAACTCGGCCGGATTCGCACGGGTGCGCGCGGCCGACACCGATCCGGATGGCCGGGACACGCTGCGCGCGGCCCTCACCGGGGAGGGCGGCCGGGTGCTCCAGGAGCCCGGAGGCGCACTGCGCGTGACCGGCCTGGAGCTTCCCCGCATCTCGGACCTCGCGCACGAGGCGGGCGTACGGCTGTGGGAGCTGTCGCCGCACCGGGCCTCGCTGGAGGAGGCGTACATGCGGATGACGCAGTCCTCCGTCGAGTACACCTCCACCGAGGACCCGCGCGCCGAGCTGTGGGAGCCGCCGCCGCTGGCCGTCCCGGAGTGGGAGGATGCGGCGGCCTCCCCCGAGGTCCCGCAGACCGGCTTCTACGCGCCTCCGCCGCCCGGGGCGGGCGGGCAGCGGCCCTTCCTGATGCCCAGCGATCCCGGCGAGCTCGCCGGAGCCGCCAAGAACGAGCCCGAGGACTCCCGATGACCGGCCCCACCCGCACCGGCCCGACGCCGTCCGCCTCCGCGACCCCGTCCCCGTCGGCGTCTGCGTCCGCGTCCCCGACCGCGCCCGCCGAGCAGGCCGCCGGCCAGCCGCGGAACTACTCCTCGACGCTGCCCACACCGCGGCCGCACCTGGGACACGCGCTGGCCTCGGAGTGGACGAAGCTGGTCTCGGTGCGCTCCACCCTGTGGACGCTGGGCGCGCTCGTGGTGACCGTGGTCGGCATCGGCCTGCTGTTCGTGACGCAGACCAACGACGGGGACTACGCGCGGATGCCGTTCACCACGCCCGCGCTCTTCGGACTGCTGATCGGGCAGCTCGCGGTGATGGTGCTCGGCGTCCTCACGATCACCTCGGAGCACGGCACGGGGCTGATCCGCACCACCTTCACCGCCGCCCCCGACCGGCACCGGGTCCTCACCGCGAAGTACCTCGTCTTCGGCATCACCGCCTTCGTCGCCACCGCCGGCTCGGTCGCCGTGGTCGGCCTGGCGGCCGCGATCGTGCACAACGGCCCGGCCGCCGGCCCGCATGCGAGCGGTGAATGGCAGGGCGGACTGGCCGGCAGCTTCTACGTCACCCTGCTCGGGGTGCTCGCCCTGGCCGTCGGGGCGCTGGTGCGGCACTCGGCCGGGGCGATCGCCATGATGCTGGGCTTCGTGACGCTGCCCCCGGTGATAGGGGCGATGCTCAGCGTCTGGGAGGCCGCCGCGCCCCTCGGTCGCGGGGTACTGGAGTACAACGCGCCGGTGGCCCTGATGCAGCTGTTCGGAATGCCGACCGCCGCCTCCCCCGGGCAGGCCGCGCCCAGCGACTGGAGCCACATGCTGCTGATCATCTCGGTCACGGGAGCCGCGGTCGCGGCCTCGTACGCGGTGGTCGGACGGCGGGACGTCTAACCCCCGCCGGCGCAGGGGCGCGTCCGCTGGGCGAGTCGAGACCGCCCTAGTACTTCGGCGCGTTCCGGGACCGCTGCACCTTCGTGGTGCGGCGGTGCTTCGCGTTCCAGCAGGCCTTGTGCCAGTGCCGCCGGTCGTCCACGCCGCCGTACTCGGGCCAGGCCACCAGGTGCGGGACGCCGGAGGGGATCTCCTGATCGCAGCCGGGGCACCGGTAGCGCTTGCCCGCGGCGCTCGCGCCCGCCACGTGCCGGACCTTCCACTCCTCGCCCTGGTACTCCTCGGTGCGCTCCAGCCCGTACCGGTCCAGATTCGCGGAGCCGGAGCCCGAGTCCGCACGATCGGCTCGATTCCCGCCGCCCCTGGGGCGGTTGTGGCGCGGTGACACGTATACCTCACGGAGGGGCGGACGGCAGTGGCTTTCTCCCAGACTACGCGCAGCGAGGCCGGGTACCCGCAGGGTTGCCGGGAGAGGTGGCAGCCCCTGTGAGGACTGGCCCGACAATCCCAATAACTTTCCTGTCAGCCCGTGCCTTTGGCACGTGTCAGACGTTGTTGCCGGTAACACGTTGGGCATCAGGAAGCCGGTCCACCTGGGGGAGGCCGCGTCAGCCGCGAGGAGGCTAAGGCGATGCGCGTAGGAGCGTTTGTACTGGCGGCCCAGTTCCCGGGTCAGGGACAGGGAGAGGCACTGCACCGGGCGGTGCGGACGGCCGAGGTGGCCGAGGAGGCCGGGCTCGACTCGGTCTGGCTCGCCGAGCACCACTTCGTCCCGTACGGGGTGTGCCCGTCGGCCGTGACCCTGGCCGCCCTGCTGCTGGGCCGGACCCGGCGGTTGCGGGTGGGGACGGCGGTGAGCGTGCTGCCGAACACGCACCCGGTGGCCCTCGGGGAGCAGGCGGCGCTGCTGCACCTGATCTCCGGCGGCCGCTTCACGCTCGGGGTGGGACGCGGCGGGCCGTGGGTCGACCTGGAGGTGTTCGGCGGCGGCCTGGCTTCGTACGAGAGCGCCTTCCCGGAGGCCCTGGACCTGCTGCGGCGCTGGCTGGCGGAACCGAGGGTGGGCGCCGCCGGCGAGCGGTACGGCTTCCGCGAGGTGGCGGTCGTACCGCGGCCCTCGGAGGCCCTGGACGGGGACGGCACCGGCCCGGAGGTGATCGTCGCCTGCACCTCGCCGACGTCGGTACGGCTGGCGGCGGAGCGGGGGCTGCCGATGCTGCTGGGCATGCACTGCGGGGATGAGGACAAGGCGGCGATGGTCGGCCTGTGGAGCCGCACGGCGCTGGCGGCGGGCCATTCGCCGGAGCATGTGAGGGGGGTGGGCCATGTGTCCGCCGGCGTGTGTCAGCTGGCCGACCGCACGGCGGACGCCCGGGAGGCCCTGCTGAAGTCGATGCCGGGATGGCTGAAACAAGGTCTGGACGCGCATGTGACGGTGGACGGCCGGGTGCGCGCGATGCGGGATCCCGTCGCGTACACGGAGCTGCTGTGCGCACTGCACCCGGTGGGCAGCCCGCGGCTGGCGGCGGACCGGCTGGCGGCCACGTCGGAGCGCACGGGGATCACGCGCTTCGCTCTGCTGGCGGAGGGCTCCGGCGATCTCGCCGCGACGGAGGAGAACGTACGACGCCTGGGCGCCGAAGTCCTGCCCCGCCTCGGCTGAGACTGCTGCCGCTCCGGAAGTGGAGCGGCAGCGAACTACCGGTCGTCTCAGCAGTCCCTCACCAGTCCCTCAGCTCCCTCAGCAGTCCCGCATCTCCGGTGACTGGTTGAGCAGCTGGCCGCGGATCGAAGTGAACTTGGCCAACCGGTCGTCCACCGAGGAGTCCAGCGGGAAGACCGCCACTCGGTGGCAGTTCTGGAATGCCAGGCGCACTCCGAAGTGCCGCTGCAACGCACCACGTATCGCGTCACTCGCCAGAGCGCGCAGCAACTGCCCGCGCGCCTGCTCGTCGGGCGGCGGCGTCTGGTTGTCGGCGAACTGTCCGCCGTCCACCTTCAGCTGGGCCACCAGTGAGCTGATCATCTCCCATGCGTAAGGCAGGGAGGTCCGGACGCAGTCGACGAAAGCGGCTTCGTCGACCTCGCCTCGCTCGGCCTGTTCGAGTAGGGCCGGTGAGACGTCGAGCGACATGGGTTCTCCTCTCGCGACTCCGGCTGATCGGGTAGCCGGAGTCTTACGGGCAGGGAAGGAGGCCGCGACGCAGCGTGCACGCTCGGCAACCTCCCGCTCACCACGGTAGGCGCCCCTTGCATGCCGCACCAGGAGAATGCGCATACAACGCGCCATCGGCGAACGGGGCTTTCACGGAGGAATCGCGTGCAGGCGGGTCGGTCGAGTAGCGTTGCCGACCATGCGTCTCGTCATTGCCCGCTGCTCCGTCGACTACGCGGGCCGCCTCACCGCCCATCTGCCCTCGGCACCCCGTCTGATCCTCGTAAAGGCCGACGGAAGTGTCTCGATCCACGCCGACGACCGGGCGTACAAACCGCTCAACTGGATGTCGCCGCCGTGCACCCTCAAGGAGGGGAGCGGGGACGAGGCCGGCGTGTGGACGGTCGTCAACAAGGCGGGCGAGAAGCTCATCATCACGATGGAGGAGGTCCTGCACGACTCCTCCCACGAGCTGGGCACCGACCCCGGGCTCATCAAGGACGGCGTCGAGGCGCACCTCCAGGAACTCCTGGCGGACCGCATCGAAACGCTGGGCGAGGGCTACACGCTGATCCGGCGCGAGTACATGACGGCGATCGGCCCGGTGGACATCCTGTGCCGGGACGCCTCCGGCGCGACGGTGGCCGTGGAGATCAAGCGCCGCGGCGAGATCGACGGCGTCGAGCAGCTGACCCGCTACCTGGAACTGCTGAACCGCGACCCGCACCTGGCGCCCGTCCGGGGCGTCTTCGCGGCCCAGGAGATCAAGCCGCAGGCGAAGGTACTGGCCACGGACCGCGGGATGGACTGCGTCGTCCTGGACTACAACGCCATGCGCGGCATCGAGGACGACAAGCTCCGCCTGTTCTGATCCTCCGCCCCTGGGGCGCCCCTCGGCAGGGGCGCGCGGGCTCGCGCCCCTACGCGGCGCCCGGCGCCGGACCCGTGGGCACGGTGCCGGTGGGCCCGGCTGCTCCGGTGGTCTCCGTGGGCGCCGGTGATACGGGCGGCGACGGCGAGGCCTCGGGGGTCGGGGACGCGGGCGCGGTGGGCGACTGCGTCGGCGTCACCGCGGGCTTCGGGGACGTCGGCGTACTGGACGGAGTGCGCGACGGGGGTGTCGGGGTCCGGCCGGGGACCGGGGCGGCGCTGTGCTGGGGCGTGCCCGGGTCGGTCGCCGGGGCCGACGGGGGGGTGGCGGGGTCCGGGGCGGGGTTGTTCCCGCCGCCGGTGTCCGGTACCGCCGGCGGAGCCACGGCCGGCGGGGTCGAGGACGCGGTCGGCCCGTTGGACGGCGATGTGGACGGCGCCGAGGGCGGCGCGGGCTTCTCCGAGGAGCCCATCGCCAGGTTGACCACGACCACCGTGCCCAGCGCGACCAGAGCCAGCGCCCCGGCGGCGGCCAGCAGCACCGGCCGGGGGCGGCCGGGCCTGCGCGGGGGCCGCGGGACGGCAGGGGCCACCGCCGCCGGCGTGGCCTTCGGCTCGGCCGGGAAGGCGTCCTCGAACACCTCGGACAGCGTCGTCGGGGAGTCGGGACGGCGGACCACGTCCACGATCGGCCGCACGGGACCAGCGGGGCCCATGGGACCCGCGGGTGCCGCCGTCGCCGGCTTCACGGGGGTCACGGGGTTCATGGGGGTCGCGGGCGTCTCCGCCTGCTTGACGGGTGTCCCCGGCTTCACGGGTGTCCCCGCCGCCGGCTTCACCGGGTTGGCGGGCTTCGCCGGGGTCACGGGGGTCACCGGGGTCACCGGGGTCACCCGTGTCACGGCCTCGGCAGCCACCGGCACCACCGGGGCCGCCTTCGCGACCGGCGTCACCCTCGTCACGGCCTCCGAGCCCACCGAGCCCACCGAGCCCGCGCCAGAACCCGCCGCCGGACCGGACGAACCCGCCGGCAGCGCCGCCGGGCCGGGCGCGGCACCGGGCGCCGCACCGGGCAAGGCCGCCGCCGGGGCGGCCGGCGGCTCCAGCCGCAGCGGCGGCGACGCCGCCCCCGCCGCAGCGGTCTCGCAGTCCGAGACCAGCGCCAGCGCCCTCCTGCCCGCCACCGTGCCGCGCTTGTCCGCCAGCGCGCCGCGCAGCCCGATCGACGCCTCCAGCTCGGCCCGCGCCCGGTCCAGCCGTCCCTCGCACAGCGCGAGCACCCCGAGCTCGTGGTGGAAGTACGCCTGTTCGGCGACCTCCCCCGCCTTGCGCGCGGCCTCGGCGCCCGAGCGCAGCACCCGCTCCCAGGCCTCCCAGCGCAGCGAGGCCGCGAACGCGGGAGCGGCCGTCCGTGCCAGCAGCACCGCCGCGACCACGTCCGCACCGGCCAGGGCCGCGAGCACCGCGTCCGCCTCCGCCGCGACCCGCTCCGGGGTCACCGAGCCGTGCCCGGTCCACCAGGCGTAGTGCCGGGCGGCCGTACGGGCCTCCTCCGCGGCCGTCTCCCCGTATCCGGCCTCCTCCAGCTGTCGCGCGACTCCCTCGGCGAGCCGGTACCGCGTCCCGACCGGGGTCAGCAGCCCGCAGTCGAGCAGTTCCCCCGCCGCCAGGTCGGCGTGGGTCTCCCCCACCAGCGCGGGCAGGTGCGCGTGGTGCGGCATCTCGCCGCCCAGCGCGCAGGCGATCCGCAGGGCGGCCCGGCCCGATTCGCTGACCCGCGAGGCCAGCAGCGCGGCCGGGGCCGCGCCCTCCGCCAGGGTGGGCAGGGGCACTTCGGGGGTGTCGCGGGGCCGCTCCTGGAAGACCCCGGGCTCTTCCTCGTCGTCTTCTTCGGCGGCGCGGTTGAGTTCGTCCCGCCGGCGCAGCAGTGCGGCGGCCTGTACGAAGCGCAGCGGCAGCCCTTCGGAGGCGAACCGCAGGTCCTCCGCCCAGGCGGTCTCCGCGTCCGTCAGCGGCCGTCCGACGCCCGCCTCCAGCAGTGCGAGGCAGTCGGCCTTGCCGAGTGCGCCGAGGAAGACCTCTTCCAGGTGGGAGTCGTCGGAGGGGGCCCTGGTGTCGGGCCGCGCGGCCAGCAGGTAGGCGCATTCGGGGGTGGCGCGCAGCAGTTCGTCGAGGGCGGATCCGCCCATCTCCAGGTCGTCGAGGAGGACGACGGCGCCGATGTCGCGGACGCGGGACAGGAGCGTGATGCGGTCGGGCCGCTCCAGCGGGGCCTCGTACACGGCGGCGTAGAGGGCGTGGAGCAGTTCCCCGGGTTGTTGGTGGCCGCGCCCGCAGAGCCGTACGACGCCGTCGGGCGCCAGGTCGGCGCACTGGGCGGCGACCGCGTCGAGGAGGGTGGTGCGGCCGGATCCGGCGGGCCCGGTCAGCCGTACGGACCGGCCGCGGCCCAGCAGCCGTACGAGCCGCTCCCGTTCCTCGCGGCGGGTCACCGGCGGCCGGACGGGTGCGGGGCGCCCCGGGAGTACGGGCGGGCGGGCGGCGGCGTCCCGGGCGGCGCGGGCGGCGGCGTCGCGCTTGGCGGGGCGGCCGCCGGAGGCGCCGGGGCGGAGCGGTTCGATCTCGCTGCCGTCGACGGGGTTGACGGTGAGGGCGAAGTCACCGGCCGTCAGGGCGACGACGCGCGCCGGCCCGGAAGGCCCGGCGGGCCCGGCAGTGCCGGCGGGCTCCGGGGCTTCGGCCACAGGGCCCGTGGTCCGCTCCTGCGGTGCGGCCTGCGCCTGTATGCGGTCCATGACCAAGTCCCCCGATCGCGGGCCGTGCGCCTCGCCGTAGTATCGCCCGGCCTTCGCACACTCCTGCTGCCGCTACTGGTCCGGTTTCCGCCCGAACCCTAGACCGTCGCAGGTCGCGCCGGTACCGCAGGGGTGTCATCACCACCGGACCGTTACGTTTTCGCAGGAAACCGGAACACGAAATTCACACCCGGGGGAGGGACTCCGCCTCCAGGCCGCCCTCGATCGCGAGGATACGGTGCAGCCGGGTGGCCACGAGCAGGCGCTGCATCTGCGGCGGTACTCCGCGCAGTACGAGGCGGCGCCCGGTCCGGCCGGCCCTGCGGTGGGCGCCCATGATCACGCCGAGTCCGGTGGCGTCCCAGGAGTCGAGCCCGGTGAGATCGAGCACCAGGTCGCCGTGTCCGTCGTCCAGGGCGGTGTGGAGGACCGTACGGGCGTCCGCCGCGCTGCGCACGTCGAGGCGACCCCCGACCGCGAGTTCGGCGTGGTCGCCCCTGATCTGCATGTGTACTCCCGGCAGTACTGCGTACGCATACGTACGTATGGCCCGACTGGTCCCTGGTCGGCAACTCTCACTGGAACTGACTGCCTCGCGGGCAGCGAAGTTGCCGACCGTGAGCGAACCGATACCAAATTCACCCGACGGGGTGATGGCACTCGAACGGTGATGCTCGTGGTGCTCGGTCGGCGGCCTCAGTGCTTGTAGAAGCCCTGCCCGCTCTTGCGGCCGATGTCACCGGCGTCCACCATCCGGCGCATCAGCTCCGGCGGCGCGAACTTCTCGTCCTGCGACTCGGTGTAGATGTTGCTGGTGGCGTGCAGCAGGATGTCGATGCCCGTCAGGTCCGCCGTGGCCAGCGGGCCCATCGCGTGCCCGAAGCCCAGCTTGCACGCGATGTCGATGTCCTCGGCGGATGCCACGCCCGATTCGTACAGTTTCGCGGCCTCTACCACCAGTGCGGAGATCAGACGCGTCGTCACGAAGCCGGCGACGTCCCGGTTGACGACGATGCAGGTCTTGCCGACGGATTCGGCGAAGGCCCGGGTGGTGGCGAGGGTTTCGTCGCTCGTCTTGTAGCCGCGGACGAGTTCGCACAGCTGCATCATGGGGACGGGCGAGAAGAAGTGGGCGCCGACGACCCGCTCCGGACGCTCCGTCACGGCCGCGATCTTGGTGATCGGGATGGCGGAGGTGTTGGAGGCCAGGACGGCGTCGTCCCGCACGAGCTTGTCGAGGGTACGGAAGATCTCGTGCTTGACCTCCAGCTTCTCGAAGACGGCCTCCACGACGATGTCGGCGTCCGCGACCGCGTCGAGGTCGGTGGTCGAGGTGATGCGCGCGAGCGCCGCCTCGGCGTCCTCGGCCGTCAGCTTGCCCTTGGAGACGAACTTGTCGTACGAGGCCTTGATCCCGTCCGTGCCACGGGTCAGCGCGGCGTCGGTGACATCGCGCAGTACGACGTCCCAACCCGCCTGAGCGGAGACCTGAGCGATCCCGGAACCCATCAGTCCGGCACCGATGACGGCGAGCTTCCCAGCCACTGCACACCCCTCGTTCTTACAGTCCACCCTCGTGTCCTCTCCGGCGGAGACTAGCGCCCGGGCGCTTCGGTGTGACCGCGAAGTAACACGCGTCACGTCTCAGATGACGGACATCACACCGGGACGGCCCAGCAGTGCGGCGCAGGCCCGCAGTTGGTCGTCGGTCCGCTCTACGCTGGCCTCATGGTGAACCTCACGCGCATCTACACCCGCACCGGCGACAAGGGCACGACCGCCCTCGGCGACATGAGCCGTACGCGCAAGACCGACCTGCGGATCTCCGCGTACGCCGACGCCAACGAGGCCAACGCGGCCATCGGGACGGCGATCGCGCTGGGTGCGCTCGCGCCGGAGGTGGTGAAGGTCCTGGTCCGCGTACAGAACGACCTGTTCGACGTGGGCGCGGACCTCTGCACGCCGGTCGTCGAGAACCCCGAATACCCGCCGCTTCGCGTGGAGCAGTTCTACATCGACAAGCTGGAGGCGGACTGCGACGCCTTCAACGAGGAGCTGGAGAAGCTGCGCAGCTTCATCCTCCCGGGCGGCACCCCCGGCGCGGCCCTCCTGCACCAGGCGTGCACCGTGGTCCGGCGCGCCGAGCGCTCCACGTGGGCGGCGCTGGAGGTCCACGGCGAGGTGATGAACCCGCTGACGGCGACCTACCTCAACCGTCTCTCCGACCTCCTGTTCATCCTGGCCCGTACGGCCAACAAGGAGATCGGGGACGTGCTGTGGGTACCGGGCGGCGAGCGCTAGGTCACTGACTTGCGTCGGTCCTGACGGGGGCGGGCTGTTCCGCCACGCCCGCCGGGGCCTTCTTCGGCCAGAGCGTGTACGCCACGGCGACGAGGGCGTGGATGCCGGCCACCCGCAGGGCGGTGTGCTGCCACGCCTCCAGGGAGCTGACGTCGCCCGCCGGGCCGACGTACCAGATCGCGGCCTGGAGCAGTCCGAGGGCGACGGCGGCGGCGATCGCCGTACGCACCCACAGCTTCCACTCGTGGACGGCCCGCGCCTTGCCGAAGCCGGCGCCGGGCGGCTTCGGCCCCCCGGCCAGGCGGTGTGCGGCGTGCCGGTCGAGCCATGTGACCGTGTAATGGCCGTAGGCGACGGTGTACCCGATGTAGAGCGCGGCCAGGCCGTGCTTCCAGTCCGGTGCGGCGCCGTTCTTGAGGTCGAGCGTGGTGACGACGAGCAGGACCAGCTCCAGCAGCGGCTCGCACAGCAGGACCGCCGCGCCCAGCCGGGGTTTCCTCGCCAGGTAGCGCAGGGCCAGGCCCGCTGCCAGCAGCACCCAGAAGCCGACCTCACAGGCGATGATCAGCGCGACGATCACGGGATTCTCCGTTCCCCTCGGTGGTGCGGTCCCCTTCAGCTTCCCGCCCCGCCTGGCCCGTTTCGTCGTCTCCGATGACGAAAGGCGGCTGCACCCTTCGATGTAGTGCGACTCCGTCCCGGTGCCGAGGCCCGCGGCCATGCCACCGTGTTGGATGGGACCGTGGCCACGAAGAACCTCCGCCCCCACCGCGACGACGTCCTCCTCGCCGTGGTCAGCGTGCTCGCGGGCCTGGCACTTTGGGCGCTCGGCGTCCGCAGCACCGGCCACCGGACCTTCCTGCCCGACTGGGCGGCACTGGTCCCCCTCGTGGTCCTGGGGTCGATGGAGCTGCTGCGCCGCTCGGCTCCCGACGTGACCCTGCCCGTGGGCACCGCGGGCATCGTCGCCGACCAGTTCACGGTGGGCAGCATCGCCACCGTCCTGATCTTCACCGACCTGATGTACGCGGCCGTCGTGTACGGCAAACCGGCCATGGCCCGGCGGCTCCCGGTATCCACCGGCCTGATCACCGTGGCCGTCACCATCGCCTCGGTGGCGTGGCTGCGCACCCCGCAGGCGCTGCTCATCGGCGTGCTCACCGGCATCGTCAGCTTCGGCCCCGCCCTGACCGGTGCCACCCTGCGCAACCACCGCGAAGCCGCCGTGGCCGCCCGGCTGCGTGCCGAGCAGACCGCGCTGCTGGCCGAGATGGACCGTACGCAGGCCGTCGCCGCCGAACGGGCCCGGATGGCCCGGGAGCTGCACGACATGGTGGCCAACCACCTCTCCGCCATCGCCATCCATTCCACCGCGGCGCTGTCCATCGGCACGGCGCAGAGCAGCCGCGACGCGCTCGGGGTGATCCGGGAGAACAGCGTCCAGGGGCTGGCGGAGATGCGCCGGCTGATCGGGCTGCTGCGGGACGCGGGGGCGGGGCAGGAGGCGGTCGCGATGCCCTCCCTGGACGGCCTGGACGCCCTGCTCGAACAGGCGCGTACGAACGGCGCGGCGAGCGGACTCGACTTCGTCCTGCACGACGGGCGGCCACCCGGGGAGGCGGTGCCGGCCCCCGTGGAGCTGGCGGCGTACCGGATCGTCCAGGAGTCGCTGACCAACGCCCTCAAGCACGCCGTCCCGGGCACCGTCACGGTCCGCGTGGCCCGCGCCGACGGCCTGCTGGAGGTGGCGGTGGACTCCCCGTACGGGGAGCGGCCGGGCCCGCGCGCGCCCGGTTCCGGGGCCGGGCTGATCGGCATGCGGGAGCGGGCCGAGCTGCTGGGCGGGGAGTTCAGGGCGGGCCGGGCCGGCTCGCTGTGGGAGGTGCGGGCGACGCTGCCCGCCGACGAGGGAGCGGTGAGGGCATGACCATCCGGGTAGTGGTGGCGGAGGACCAGAGCGCGGTCCGGGCCGGGCTGGTGCTCATCCTGGGCAGCGCGGGTGACATCGAGGTGGCGGGCGAGGCGGCGGACGGGGAGGAGGCGGTGCGCCTGGCGCGGGATCTTCGGCCGGATCTGGTCCTCATGGACGTGCAGATGCCGAAGCTGGACGGGGTCTCTGCGACCCGCCAGGTGGTCTCGGAGGGACTGGCCGATGTCCTCGTGCTGACCACCTTCGACCTGGACGAGTACGTGTTCGGCGCCCTGCGGGCGGGCGCGGCGGGCTTCCTGCTGAAGAACGCGGACGCGGCGGACCTGATCGAGGCGGTACGGACCGTCGCGCGCGGGGAGGGGTTGATCGACCCGGCGGTGACCAGGCGGCTGATCGCCGAGTTCGCGGCGCCGCGTGCCGAGCGGCCCTGCGTACCCGCGGAGACGGCCGGCGCGGTGGCCTCCCTCACCCGGCGGGAGCGGGAGGTGCTGGACGCGCTGGGCGAGGGATTGTCGAACGCGGAGATCGCCGCGCGGCTGGAGATGGCGGAGGCGACGGTGAAGACGCATGTCAGCCGGCTGCTCGGCAAACTCGGCCTGCGCAGCCGGGCCCAGGCGGCCGTCCTGGCCCGGGAGCTCGCGCTGTAGCCGGTCCCGGGCGACACGGCCGGGTCAGGCGCCTCGGCGGCTCCGGGCCGGGGCGGGCCCGCCCTCGGCGGCGGCCGGGCGAAGGCTCCTGCCGGGCCCCACCGCAACCGGTCTGGACCTCTTGACGGTTGGTCCAGACCTTTCTACGCTCACCGCAACACTGTGGTGAGCGTGCCATGACAAGCGTGCTCACGGGCGGCGCAGGTCCCACCCCCATGTCGCGGACGGCCCCACCGCCGCGGCGGACCTACGGAGGAGCACCCTTGAGCACAGCATCCCCACCCCGAACCCGGCGTACCCGGTTCTTCACGCGACTGGCGGCGATCGTGGCCGCCGTCGCCGTGCCCGTCAGCGGGCTCGTCGCACTGGCCGGCCCCGCCCAGGCCGCAGCCTCCGCGACCGCGACGTACACCAAGGTCTCCGACTGGGGCTCCGGCTTCGAGGGCAAGTGGACGGTGAAGAACACCGGCACCACCGCCCTCAGCGGCTGGACCGTGGAGTGGGACTACCCGTCCGGCACCCAGGTGACCTCGGCCTGGGACGCCACCGTCACCGGTTCGGGCACCCACTGGACGGCCAAGAACGTCGCCTGGAACGGCACCCTCTCCCCCGGCGCCAGCGTCAGCTTCGGCTTCAACGGCTCCGGCCCCGGCGCCCCGGCCGGCTGCAAGGTCAACGGCGCGCCCTGCGACGGCGGCGGCCAGCCCGGCGACAACCCGCCCTCCGCCCCGGGCACCCCCACCGCGAGCAAGGTCACCGAGACCTCGCTGACGCTCAGCTGGCCGGCGGCCACCGACGACAAGGGCGTCAAGAACTACGACGTCCACCGCGGCGGCGCCAGGATCGCGACGGTCACCGGCACCGGCTACAACGACACCGGCCTGACCAAGGGCACCTCGTACAGCTACACCGTCACCGCCCGGGACACCGCCGACCAGACCGGTCCGTCCTCCGGCGCCCTGTCGGTGACCACCCCGGGCGGCACCATCCCGCCCCCGGACCCGGGTGGCAAGGTCAAGCTGGGCTACTTCACCGAGTGGGGCGTCTACGGCCGCAACTACCACGTGAAGAACCTGGTCACCTCGGGCTCCGCCGCGAAGATCACCCACATCAACTACGCCTTCGGCAACGTCCAGGGCGGCAAGTGCACCATCGGTGACGCCTACGCCGACTACGACAAGGCCTACACCGCCGACCAGAGCGTCGACGGGGTCGCCGACACCTGGGACCAGCCGCTGCGCGGAAACTTCAACCAGCTGCGCAAGCTGAAGAAGCAGTACCCGGGCATCAAGGTGCTGTGGTCCTTCGGCGGCTGGACCTGGTCCGGTGGCTTCGGCCAGGCCGCGGCGAATCCGGCCGCCTTCGCCCAGTCCTGCTACGACCTGGTCGAGGACCCGCGCTGGGCCGACGTCTTCGACGGCATCGACCTGGACTGGGAGTACCCGAACGCCTGCGGGCTGACCTGCGACACCAGCGGTCCGGCGGCTCTGAAGAACATGATGCAGGCCATGCGCGCCAAGTTCGGCACCGGCAACCTGGTCACCGCCGCCATCTCCGCCGACGGCTCCAACGGCGGCAAGCTCGACGCGGCCGACTACGCGGGCGCGGCCCAGTACGTCGACTTCTACAACGTCATGACGTACGACTTCTTCGGCGCGTGGGAGGCCAAGGGCCCGACGGCCCCGCACTCCCCCCTGACCTCCTACGCGGGCATCCCGCAGGCGGGCTTCACCTCCGAGGCGGCGATCACCAAGCTCAAGGGCAAGGGCATCCCCGGCTCCAAGCTCAACCTCGGCATCGGCTTCTACGGCCGCGGCTGGACCGGAGTCACCCAGGCCGCCCCCGGCGGCACGGCCACCGGGCCCGCCCAGGGCACGTACGAGCAGGGCATCGAGGACTACAAGGTCCTCAAGGGCAGCTGCCCGGCCACCGGCACCGTCGCCGGCACCGCCTATGCCAAGTGCGGCACGAACTGGTGGAGCTACGACACCCCCGCGACCATCGCCGGAAAGATGACCTGGGCCAAGCAGCAGGGCCTCAAGGGAGCCTTCTTCTGGGAGTTCAGCGGCGACACCGCCAACGGTGAGCTCGCCCACGCGGTCCACACCGGGCTCCAGTGACGCCCACCCACTGAGACCGGTGACAGACGAAGCCGGGGAGACGGGTCCGCCCCCGTCTCCCCGGCTTCATCCCGTTCCGGTCCGTCCCGAAGTCCTCGGCAAGGAGGTCAGGCCACATTCACCCGCTGGCCGGGCGGCGCCGCCTCCAGCCAGGCGAGGAAGCCGGTCAGCGCGTCCTCGCTCATCGCCAGCTCCAGGCAGGTCCCGCGGTGGCGGGCACGCAGTACGACGGCGTCCGACAGCAGGGCCAGCTCCTCCTCGCCCTCGGGGGCGCGGCGGGCGAGCACCTCGATGGCGGACCGCTCCAGCAGCCGGCGCGGGCGCGGGGAGTACGAGAACACGCGGAACCACTCGATCCGGTCACCGCCGTAGCGGGAGACGCCGTACACCCAGCCCTTGCCGGAGGTGTCCGGCTCCTCCGGCACACCCCAGCGCACGCTGCAGTCGAAGGTCCCGCCGGACCGCTGGATCAGTCTCCGGCGCAGCCCGAAGACAAACAGGCCGATCACCACCAGGGCTACGACCAGGCCGCTCACAAGCAGAGCGAGGAGCATCTTCACCGACCTCCTCGCTCATCGAGTACCGCACGAAAAACGGACCTGCATCGCCTCAGCCGCGACCCGGTCTGGAAATTCCAGAACGAACCGCGGCTGAGGTTTCAAACTCGTGGGTACGGGGCCTAGCGCCCCGTCACCGCGCGCAGCCGGACATCGGCGCGAATCTCGGCGGCCCGGTCGGCCTCCGACTTCGCGCGCTCCAGTGCCCGCTCCGCCCGCTGGACGTCAATCTCGTCAGCGAGCTCGGCGATCTCGGCCAGCAAGGACAGCTTGTTGTCCGCGAACGAGATGAATCCGCCGTGCACCGCGGCGACGACGGTGTCGCCCCCGCTGGTGCGGATGGTCACCGGGCCCGATTCCAGCACACCGAGAAGCGGCTGGTGACCGGGCATGACGCCGATGTCGCCGGACGTGGTGCGGGCGACAACAAGGGTGGCCTCGCCGGACCAGACATTGCGGTCCGCCGCGACCAGCTCGACGTGCAGCTCAGCAGCCAAGGTGGCTCCTCGGGTCACCACCCGGCGGGTCAGCCGGGTGTTGGGTCAAATTCTAATGGGCGTGGGGAGAGGGACGGGACACACCCGCCCCTCTCCGTCAATCAGCTGTGCTCGCGAGGAGCGCGGCTTCAGGAGACGCCCAGCTCCTTGGCGTTGGCCTTGAGGTCCTCAATGCCACCGCACATGAAGAACGCCTGCTCGGGGAAGTGGTCGTAGTCACCGTCGCAGATCGCGTTGAACGCGGTGATCGACTCCTCCAGCGGAACGTCCGAACCGTCGACGCCGGTGAACTGCTTGGCGACGTGCGTGTTCTGCGACAGGAACCGCTCGACGCGACGGGCACGGTGGACAACGAGCTTGTCCTCCTCGCCCAGCTCGTCGATACCGAGGATCGCGATGATGTCCTGGAGGTCCTTGTACTTCTGCAGGATCCCCTTGACACGCATGGCGCAGGCGTAGTGGTCCGCCGCGATGTACCGCGGGTCGAGGATGCGGGACGTCGAGTCCAGCGGGTCCACGGCCGGGTAGATGCCCTTCTCGGAGATCGGACGGGAGAGAACCGTCGTCGCGTCGAGGTGGGCGAAGGTGGTGGCCGGCGCCGGGTCGGTCAGGTCGTCCGCGGGGACGTAGATCGCCTGCATCGAGGTGATCGAGTGACCGCGGGTCGACGTGATGCGCTCCTGGAGCAGACCCATCTCGTCGGCCAGGTTCGGCTGGTAACCCACCGCGGACGGCATACGGCCGAGCAGGGTGGACACCTCGGAACCGGCCTGGGTGTAACGGAAGATGTTGTCGATGAAGAAGAGCACGTCCTGCTTCTGCACATCGCGGAAGTACTCCGCCATGGTCAGACCGGCCAGCGCGACGCGCAGACGGGTGCCCGGGGGCTCGTCCATCTGGCCGAAGACGAGCGCCGTCTTGTCGATGACGCCGGAGTCGCCCATCTCCTCGATGAGGTCGTTGCCCTCACGGGTACGCTCACCGACGCCCGCGAACACCGACACACCGTCGTGGTTGTTGGCGACGCGGTAGATCATTTCCTGGATCAGAACGGTCTTGCCGACACCGGCACCACCGAACAGACCGATCTTTCCACCCTTGACGTACGGGGTGAGAAGGTCGATGACCTTGACGCCGGTCTCGAACATCTCGGTCTTCGACTCAAGCTCGTCGAAGCGCGGGGCCTTGCGGTGGATCGGCCAGCGCTCGGTCACCTCGGAGTTGGCCTCCGGGTAGTTGAGCACCTCGCCCAGGGTGTTGAACACCTTGCCCTTGGTGAAGTCACCGACGGGGACGGTGATGCCCTCGCCGGTGTCGATCACCGCGGCCTGGCGGACCAGGCCGTCGGTGGGCTGCATCGAAATGGTGCGGACCAGGCCCTCACCCAGGTGCTGGGCGACTTCCAGGGTCAGCGTCTTGAGCTTGCCGTCCTCGGCCGGGTCGGCGACCTGGACCTTGAGGGCGTTGTAGATCTCGGGCATCGCGTCGACGGGGAACTCCACGTCGACGACCGGGCCGATGACCCGGGCGACGCGGCCCGTGGCGGCGGCCGTCTCAACAGTGGTCGTCATTACTTGTCACTCCCCGCGGTCGCGTCGGCCATGGCGCTGGCGCCACCGACGATCTCGCTGATTTCCTGGGTGATTTCGGCCTGGCGGGCCGCGTTGGCAAGCCGGGAGAGGCTCTTGATGAGATCCCCGGCGTTGTCGGTCGCCGACTTCATCGCGCGGCGGCGGGCGGCGTGCTCGGAAGCGGCCGACTGCAGCAGTGCGTTGTAGATGCGGCTCTCGACGTAGCGCGGCAGAAGGGCGTCGAGGACGTCCTCCGCCGACGGCTCGAAGTCGAACAGCGGAAGGATCTCGCCCTTCGCACCGCTCTCCTCCGCAGCCCCAGCAGATGTCTCCGTGAGGCTGAGGGGCAGCATCCGGCCGTCCACCGCGTTCTGCGTCATCATCGACACGAATTCCGTGTAGACGATGTGCAGCTCGTCGACGCCGCCCTCGGCCGTGTCCGTCTGGATGGCCTCGATCAGGGGCGCCGCGACGCGCTTGGCGTCGGCGTAGGCCGGGCTGTCGGTGAAGCCCGTCCACGACTCCGCGACCTTGCGCTCGCGGAAGCCGTAGTAGGCGACACCCTTGCGGCCGACGATGTAGGCGTCGACCTCCTTGCCCTCAGCACGGAGCCGCTCGGAGAGCCGCTCCGCCTGCTTGATGGCGTTCGAGGAGTAGCCGCCGGCCAGACCGCGGTCGCTCGTGATGAGCAGGACCGCGGCACGGGTCGGCGTCTCGACCTCGGTGGTCAGGGCGTGCTTGGTGTTGGAGCCGGTCGCCACCGCGGTCACCGCACGGGTGAGCTCGGTCGCGTACGGCATCGATGCCGCCACCTTGCGCTGCGCCTTGACGATGCGCGAGGCGGCGATCATCTCCATCGCCTTGGTGATCTTCTTGGTCGCCGTGACGGCACGGATGCGACGCTTGTAGACCCGGAGCTGCGCTCCCATGAGTCAGGTCCCTTCCGTCGTCACTTGGAGACGTTGACGGCAGGCGCGTCCTCGCCCAGGAGCTTGCCGTCCGAGGTCTCGAACTGCTGCTTGAAGGCGGCGATGGCGTCCGCGATCGACGTCAAAGTGTCGTCCGACATCTTGCCGCCCTCGGCGATGGAGGTGAGGAGGTCCTTGCGCTCGCGGCGCAGGTGCTCCAGCAGCTCCGACTCGAAGCGACGGATGTCGGCGACCGGGACGTCGTCCATCTTGCCGGTGGTACCGGCCCAGACGGAGACGACCTGCTCCTCGACGGGCATCGGCTGGTACTGGCCCTGCTTGAGCAGCTCGACCATGCGCTTGCCGCGCTCCAGCGAGGCCTTCGACGCGGCGTCCAGGTCGGAACCGAAGGCGGCGAACGCCTCCAGCTCGCGGTACTGGGCGAGGTCCACGCGCAGACGGCCGGAAACCTGCTTCATGGCCTTGTGCTGGGCGGAGCCACCGACGCGGGAGACCGAGATACCGACGTTCAGCGCCGGGCGCTGGCCCGCGTTGAACAGGTCGGACTCCAGGAAGCACTGGCCGTCGGTGATGGAGATGACGTTGGTCGGGATGAACGCCGACACGTCGTTCGCCTTGGTCTCGACGATCGGCAGACCGGTCATCGAACCGGCGCCCATCTCGTCGGAGAGCTTGGCGCAGCGCTCCAGCAGACGCGAGTGCAGGTAGAAGACGTCACCCGGGTAGGCCTCACGGCCCGGCGGGCGGCGCAGCAGCAGCGACACGGCGCGGTAGGCGTCGGCCTGCTTCGACAGGTCGTCGAAGATGATCAGGACGTGCTTGCCGGCGTACATCCAGTGCTGGCCGATGGCGGAACCGGTGTACGGCGCCAGGTACTTGAAGCCGGCCGGGTCGGACGCCGGGGCGGCGACGATCGTCGTGTACTCCAGCGCGCCGGCCTCTTCCAGGGCGCCGCGAACGGACGCGATGGTCGAGCCCTTCTGGCCGATGGCGACGTAGATGCAGCGGACCTGCTTGTTCACGTCGCCGGAGCGCCAGTTGTCGCGCTGGTTGATGATCGTGTCGACGGCCAGAGCGGTCTTGCCCGTCTGACGGTCACCGATGATCAGCTGACGCTGGCCGCGGCCGATCGGCACCATCGCGTCGACGGCCTTGTAGCCGGTCTGCATGGGCTCGTGCACCGACTTGCGGACCATGACGCCCGGGGCCTGCAGTTCGAGGGCGCGGCGGCCCTCGGTCGCGATCTCGCCGAGGCCGTCGATCGGGTTGCCGAGCGGGTCGACAACACGGCCGAGGTAGCCCTCGCCGACACCTACGGAGAGAACCTCACCGGTGCGCTGCACCGGCTGGCCCTCCTCGATACCGCTGAACTCGCCGAGGACGATCGCACCGATCTCGCGCTCCTCAAGGTTGAGGGCGAGACCGAGGGTGCCGTCCTCGAACTTCAGCAGCTCGCTCGCCATGGCGGAGGGCAGGCCCTCCACCTTCGCGATGCCGTCGCCGGCAACGCTGACCGTTCCGACCTCCTCGCGCGAGGCCGCGTCCGGCTGGTACGACTGGACGAAGTTCTCCAGTGCGTCCCGGATCTCCTCCGGCCGGATCGTGAGCTCCGCCATCTGGGTTCCCTGCTCTCCTTGTTGGGCCTGAAGCTTCATAGGGGTCTGGGGGCGACCCCCAGGAATCTTCTGCAAGTTCTGCACGGCCCAACCGGGCCGCTAGGAATGCTTTGGTTCTGTTGGTGGTGTTGCTGGTCAGCCGGCCATGCGGCGGGACGCCTCGGCGAGGCGGTCCGCGATGGTGCCGTCGATGACCTCGTCGCCGACCCGCACCACGATCCCGCCGAGGACCGTGGGGTCCACGTCGAGGTTCAGGTGCATCTGGCGGCCGTAAAGCTTGGCCAGGACCGCGCCGAGACGCTGCCGCTGCACGTCGCTGAGCGGAACCGCGGTGGTCACGGTGGCGACCATGCGGTTGCGGCGCTCGGCGGCGAGCTTGGAAAGGGATTCGAGTCCCGCTTCCAGGCTACGTCCACGCGGCTGGGTCACGAGACGGATGACCAGGCGCTCCGTGACGGCGTTCGCCTTTCCGCCGAGCAGGCTGCGCAGCAGCTCGCTCTTGGCGGAGGAGGTGGCCGTACGGTCGGTCAGCGCGGCGCGCAGCTCCGTGCTGGAGGAGACGATCCGGCCGAACCGGAACACCTCGTCCTCGACGTTGTCCAGTGCGCCGCTCTGCTGGGCCGCCGTGAGGTCGGCGGTTGCCGCCAGCTCCTCCAGCGCGTCCACCAGGTCACGGGACTGCGACCAGCGCGACCGGACCATGCCGGACACCAGGTCGAGGGTCTCCCCGCCGACCTGGCCGCCGAGCAGCCGGGCGGCGAGCTCGGCCTTGGCCTCGCCGGGCTGCGCCGGGTCCGTGAGGACCCGACGCAGCGAGACCTCACGGTCGAGCAGCGCGGTGACGGCAGCCAGCTCACCGGCGAGCTTCGTCGCGTCGACGGACGTGTTGTCCGTCAGCGCGTCGAGACGCTCACGCGCGGAGGCCAGCGCCTCGCGGCTCGCTCCGTTCATCGGGCAGCCCCACTCGAAGCAGCCTTCTCCTCAAGCTCGCTGAGGAAACGGTCGATGGTGCGGCTCTGCCGGGCGTGGTCCTCAAGGGACTCGCCGACGAGCTTTCCGGCCAGGTCGGTGGCGAGCTTGCCCACGTCCTGACGCAGCGCCTGAGCGGCGGCCTTGCGGTCTGCCGCGATCTGGGCGTGGCCGGCAGCGATGATCTCCTCACGCTGCCGCTGGCCCTCTGCGCGCAGTTCTTCCTTGAGCGCGGTGCCCTGCTCCAGCGCCTCCTGGCGCAGGCGCGCGGCCTCGTGCCGGGCCTCGGCGAGCTGGGCCTTGTACTGCTCCAGCACGCTCTGAGCCTCGGTCTGAGCGGCTTCTGCCTTTTCGATACCGCCTTCGATGGCCTCGCGGCGCTCGTCCAGAACCTTGTTGATGTTCGGGAGGAGCTTCTTCGCGAGGAAACCGAGGACGATGACGAAGGCGATCAGACCGATGACGAGCTCGGGGATCGGCGGGACGAGGGGATTCTGAGGCTCCTCGGCCGCGAGAACCAGGAGGTTCACATCAGTGCCTTTCGTCGATACGGACTAGTCGTGGTGTTCGTCAGCTGTAGACGAACGGCATGACCAGACCGATGAGGGCGAGCGCCTCACAGAAGGCGAAGCCGAGGATCTGGTTGGCGCGGATCAGACCGGCAGCTTCGGGCTGACGGGCGAGCGCCTGGGTGCCGTTACCGAAGATGATGCCGACGCCGACGCCGGGGCCGATCGCCGCGAGGCCGTAGCCAACGGAGCTGAGGGAACCGGTGACGGCAGCAAGGGTCTGGGACATGCCAGTTCTTCCTTCTCTTTCACGGACCGGTGGGGGTTGGCCACCGGACGACTGGGGGATTGCTGGAGCGGGCTTGCTCAGTGGTGCTCGGCGAGCGCGCCCTGCAGGAAGCTGCAGGCCAGGAGCACGAAGACGTAAGCCTGAACAGCCTGGATGAAGAGCTCGAACGCGGTCATCACGATCACCATGACGAACGAGACACCGGCGTAGGCGATGCCGATCCCGTTCAGCAGGTACCAGCTGGCGATGGTGAACAGCAGCAGCAGGGTGTGACCGGCGAACATGTTCGCGAACAGTCGGACCGCGTGGGTGAAGGGGCGGACGATGACGTTCGAGAAGAACTCGATCACCATGACCATCGGCAGAACCGGGCCGAGGGTCTTGTCGTAGCCCGTGATGTTCTTGAAGCCGCCCACGAAGCCGTGGCGCTTGAAGGTCACCGACATCCACATCACGTAGACGACCAGGGCCAGGCCCGCCGGGTACGCGATGACGGCGGTCACCGGGAACTGGGCGAGCGGCACGATCGACCACAGGTTCATGATCCAGACGAAGAAGAACGTCGCGACCATGAAGGGGACGTACTTCTCGCCCTCCTTCTTGCCCAGCGTCTCGTAGACGATGCCGCGGCGCACGAAGTCGTAGCCGGCCTCGGCGATCATCTGCAGCTTGCCCGGGACGACCTTCGGCTTCCGGAACGCGGCCCAGAAGAAGCCGACGATGATGACCGAGCCCAGGAGGGCCAGCAGCATCGTCTTGTTGAAGTACAGGTTGCTGTCCGCGTCACCGAAGATCGGCTTGAACAGGAACGAGTACAGGGTCGGGCCCGGGAAGCCGCAGCCAGTGCCGTCTTCGAAATGACAGTTGATATCGAAGGCGAGCGTCATGTCAGCAGCACTCACCGCAGGGCTCCTTCAGCGTGGCGCATAGGTACGGCAACCTCGTTGTGTCGGCGCGGCGCACAGCCGCGGTTCGGCACTGGACTGGTGTAACGGATGGTGGGGCGGCTATCAGGCATCGAGCCTCGCGATGGAACAGGCGTCAGCTCAGATGCCCGCGCCCGCAGTGCCGCAGTTGGCACCGGACGATAGCAGGATCTCGAACGCCCACTTATCCCGGCCCTACCCTTCACGACTTCGGCCCTGGATTACCGGGCTTGTCGCCCTTCATCGAGTCCGGTTCGACGTAAAGAATCTTGGCCTTCATGTGAGCACGAGTCTGCGCGCCGATCCACACGAGGGTGGTGGCCACAAGCGTGATCGCGAACGCCTTGGGATGGAACAGGGTGGTGTTCTTGAAGACGGCGACAAAGACGAAGAGCAGCAGGATCTGGGTCGTGTAGAGCATGAGACCCATGGCCTGGAAGAGATGCGGGAGAGATTTCGCCGTGCGCTGCAGAACGACGAATCCGATGCCCATGAAGAGAATCACCACCAGGGTCGCGACGACGGCACCGATCGCACCCTTGCCGCCGACGACCAACGCACTGACCACAGCGGCGACAGCGCCGGCGGCAGCGGTGGGTACGGCGGCTTGCAGGAGGGATCGGACGTCATCTGACCGCATGGCGGTTTGCTCCGCGTGGTGGTGGGGGCACGGGACTCGTACGGGACGAGCGTAAAGCCCGGTCCGAGTGGGATCCTCGGGCCGATGGACCGTCGCACTACGGTCCTTCGGCTCTGTCGCCGGGTTTAGTGAACGGTATCACAAACTATTTGATGAGAGCTTTACCTGCCGGATGTGCTGACTGTCACACATGAGAGGGACCCTGCGCGTGTGTGCACGACAACTGGCCGTCTTGTCTGGTAAAGGGCCTCTTTGTCGGACATGCGCTCCGCGGGTCAGCGCGCGGAGCCGGCCTTACGCCGGTCGGGGAAGCGCGAACGGGGGCCCACCGCTGTCGCCCCGTTGACTCCCGAGACACCCGCCACGATCGGCCTCGCCGGCTCGGGCTCCACGGCCGGGGCCTCCCGCGCGGCCGCCTCGGCCGCCGCCGCGGCGGCCCGCTCGGCGTGCCGGTAGCGCGGCGGCACCAGACGCTCCGCCCACCGCGGGGCGCGGGGGGTGAAGCGCGGCAGGAGCAGCAGGACCAGGCCCACCGCACTCAGCGCGGCGATGGCCAGCACGATCCACATCGAGGCGGAGTGAACCGAGTACGCCACCGCCCCGAAGGCGATCAGCCCCGACCAGAAGTACATGATCAGGACGGCTCGGCTGTGCGAGTGCCCGAGCTCCAGCAGCCGGTGGTGCAGGTGCCCGCGGTCAGCCGCGAAGGGCGACTGCCCCTTCCACGTACGCCGCACGATGGCGAGGATCAGGTCCGCCATCGGAATCGCGATGATCGTCAGCGGCAGCAGCAGGGGGATGAAGACGGGCAGCATCGCGTGGGTCGCGTTGCGCTCGCCGCCCGCGAAGAGCGCCATCGCGTCCGGGTCCACCTGCCCGGTGATGGAGATCGCGGCGGCGGCCAGCACCAGACCGATGAGCATCGAGCCAGAGTCGCCCATGAAGATGCGGGCCGGATGCATGTTGTGCGGCAGGAAGCCCAGGCACATGCCCATCAGGATCGCGGCGAAGAGCGTCGCGGGCGCCGCCGCCTCAATGCCGTAGCCGAACCAGATCCGGTACCCGTACAGGAAGAACGCCGCGGCGGCGATGCAGACCATGCCGGCGGCGAGGCCGTCGAGGCCGTCCACGAAGTTCACCGCGTTGATGGTGATGACGACGAGGGCCACGGTGAGCAGGTTCCCCTGCCACTGGGTGAGCGCGACGGTGCCGACGCCCGGGACCGGGATCCACAGGATGGTCAGACCTTGCATGACCATCACACCGGCGGAGATCATCTGCGCGCCGAGCTTGATCAGGGCGTCCAGCTCGAACTTGTCGTCGAGGACGCCGATCAGCCAGATGAGCGCCGCACCGGAGAGCAGCGCCCGCGGTTCGTTGGAGAGCTCGAAGACGCCGTTGAGGTTCTGCAGGTGGTCGGCGACCAGCAGGCCGGCGCACAGTCCGCCGAACATGGCGATGCCGCCGAGCCGTGGAGTGGGCTCGCGGTGGACGTCCCGGGCGCGGATCTCCGGCATGGCCCCGGCCGCGATCGCGAACTTCCGCACGGGCCCGGTCAGCAGGTAGGTCACCGCGACCGTGACGCAAAGCGTCAGCAGATATTCACGCACGGGCTGCCCCAGATGTATCGCCGGCCATCTCAGCCCCACACATTAGCTGCGATGTTCCCTCCCCCGAGGACGCGAGGGGGGCGCATCCCGGTTGCGGTACGCCCTTCTTGTCCCGCTTACTCCCCGTACGGGGGAAATCCGCGCGTCAGCTCGTTGACCTCCGCACGGGTTTCCGCCGCTTCCCCGTGCAGTGCGGCGGTGAACAGCGAGGCGATCCGGAGCATTTCCGGCCGGCCCATGCCCTGCGTGGTCACGGCCGCCGTCCCGAGCCGGATGCCGCGCTGGTCCCCGTGCGGGAGGGCGCAGGTGTCGAGCACGATCCCGGCGGCGGCGAGCCGGCCGCGCGCCGTCGGCCCGTCGATCCCCAGCGGGGCCGGGTCGGCGGTGACGAGATGGGTGTCGGTGCCGCCGGTGGTGACGAGGAAGCCGTGGGCTTCCAGGGCGTCGGCCAGGGTCCGGGCATTGGAGACGACCCGGTGGGCGTAAGTGGTGAAGGCGGGGGCAGCGGCCTCCCCGAAGGCCACGGCCTTGGCGGCGATGGTGTGCATCTGGGCGCCGCCCTGCGTGAAGGGGAACACCGCCCGGTCGATCCGCTCGGCGAATTCGGCGCCGCACAGGATCATCCCGCCGCGCGGCCCCCGCAGCACCTTGTGCGTGGTGGCGCAGACGATGTCCGCGTACGGGACGGGGCTGGGCGCGGCCCCGCCGGCGACCAGTCCGATCGGATGCGCGGCGTCGACGATGAGATAGGCGCCGACCTCGTCCGCGATCTCGCGGAAGGCCGAGTACTCGGGGTGGCGGGGGTAGGAGATGGACCCGCAGACGATGGCTTTCGGCCGGTTCGTGCGCGCGAGCTGCTGCACCTGCTCGTAGTCGATGAGCCCGCTCTCCGCGTCCACGCCGTAGCCGATGAAGTCGAACCACCGCCCGGAGAAGTTGGCGGGGGACCCGTGGGTGAGGTGCCCGCCGTACGGGAGTCCCATCGCCAGGACGGTGTCCCCCGGCCGCAGCAGCGCGGCGTACGCGGCCAGCACGGCGGAGGAGCCCGAATGCGGCTGCACATTGGCGTGTTCGGCCCCGAACAGCCGGGTGGCGCGCTCGACGGCGATGCGCTCGGCCTGGTCCGCGTACTCGCATCCGCCGTGGTAGCGGGCGCCGGGGTACCCCTCGGCGTACTTGTTGGCGAGCGGGGACGCGAGCACGGCCAGCACGGCCGGTGAGGTGAAGTTCTCGGCGGCGATCAGCTGCAGTGTGGCGGCCTGCCGCTCCCGCTCGCCCGCGAGGATGTCGGCCAGCTGGGGATCCTGCCGGCGCAGGACGTCCGAGGGCTGCGTGATGACGCTCATGTGGGGACTCCCGCGCGGTGGGGGGACCGGGTACGCCCCACCATATTCCGGCCGGGGCCCCGGCGCCCGCTCGGCGGGCTGCCCGCGGGGAGCGGTTTTCAGCCGCGGCGG
The DNA here is from genome assembly GCF_053591375.1 of Streptomyces sp. NPDC003034. NCBI lineage: Bacteria > Bacillati > Actinomycetota > Actinomycetes > Kitasatosporales > Streptomycetaceae > Streptomyces > Streptomyces sp. NPDC003034. The sequence goes on along the minus strand of NZ_JBSFTS010000008.1, from coordinate 72,286 downwards.
CGGCGCGGCGAAGCCGCGGGGCAGAGGGCTGTACGGGGCATGGCGCGCGCGGTTCGGAGCACGCGGCGGCGCGGCGGCCCGTACGGCGGCGGCGCGGCGGGTCAGCGGGAAGCGGTGACGCCCGTCAGGGCGGTGACCACCGGGTCCAGCGCCTGGTTGATCTCGTCGCCGATCGAGCGGAAGAAGGTGATCGGCGCCCCGTACGGGTCGTACACCTCGTCCGCGTCCGGCGACGGGGCCAGCAGCCAGCCCCGCAGCGCGGCTGCGGCCCGGACCAGGGAGCGGGCGCGCTCCGCCATGCCGTCGTCCAGCGGCGGCAGCGTGGCCGGATCTATGGCCCGGACCAGCCGGGTGAACTCCTTCAGCGTGAAGGTGCGCAGACCGGCCGAGTGGCCCATGGAGATGACCTGGGCCCGGTGGTCACGGGTGGCCGTCAGCACCAGGTCGGCCCGGATGACGTGCTCGTCCAGCAGCTCACGCCCGGTGAACCCGCTCGCGTCGGCGCCGAAGTCCGCCAGCACCGCGGCCGCGTTCGCCTCCATCGGAGCGCCCTCGTGCCCCCACGTGCCGGCGCTCTCCACGATGAGGTCCCCGGTGACGAGCCCGCCCAGGCGGTGCGAGAGGGCGTGGCGCGTCAGCCGCTCCGTGATCGGGGAGCGGCACACGTTGCCGGTGCTGACGTGGAGTATGCGGAAGGCGCCTCCCCCAGCCACCGCTGGGAGGTGCCCCGTTGCTATGCCACGCCCCTCAGGGCTCACGGGGCGACCTCAAGGTCGGGTACGACCTCCCGCAGCTGGTCCGCGGTCAGCGCGCCCTCGCGCAGCAGGACGGGGACCTTCCCGGTGACGTCGACGATCGAGGACGGCTGGATTCCGGGCGTCGGCCCGCCGTCCAGGTACACCGACACGGAGTCCCCGAGCATCTCGCGCGCCGCGTCGCAGTCCTCGGGCGCCGGCTGCCCGGTCAGGTTGGCCGAGGACACGGCCATCGGGCCGACCTCGGTCAGCAGCTCGATCGCGACGGGGTGCAGGGGCATCCGTACGGCCACGGTGCCGTGGGTGTCGCCCAGGTCCCAGGCCAGCGAAGGCTGGTGCTTGGCGACGAGGGTCAGCGCGCCGGGCCAGAAGGCGTCGACGAGCTCCCACGCCTGCTCGGAGAAGTCCGTGACCAGGCCGTGCAGGGTGTTCGGGGAGCCGATGAGCACGGGCGTGGGCATACCGCGGCCCCGGCCCTTGGCGGCGAGCAGGTCGTGCACGGCCTCGGGGCTGAAGGCGTCCGCGCCGATCCCGTACAGGGTGTCGGTGGGCAGCACGACGAGCTCGCCGCGGCGCACGGCGGATGCGGCTTCACGCAGGCCCGTCTTGCGGTCCGTCGCGTCGTTGCAGTCGTATCGCCGGGCCATCAGCGAGCCTCCTCGTGCAGCAGGGTGGTAGCGGTCGTCGTCGCGCCGGTCACGGCAGCGCCTTGCGGGCGGTCGCGAAGCGCGGGCGGTTGTTGAGGTCCGGGTGGTCGGCCGCGTCGGCCCAGCCCCGCTCCTCGGCGAAGATCCACGGCACCTGGCCGCCCTGGGTGTCGGCGTGCTCGATGACGACGATGCCGCCGGGCCGCAGCAGCCGGTGGGCGGTGCGCTCGATGCCGCGGATGGTGTCGAGACCGTCCTCGCCGGAGAAGAGCGCCATCTGCGGGTCGTGGTCCCGGGCCTCGGGGGCCACGTACTCCCACTCGGTGAGCGGGATGTACGGGGGATTGGAGATCACCAGGTCGACCTGGCCGTCGAGCTCCGGAAGGGCGTGCAGCGCGTCGCCCTGGTGGACGCTGACCCGGGAGCCCTCGGCGTTCTTACGGGTCCACCGCAGGGCGTCCTCGGAGAGCTCGACCGCGTGCACGCGCGAGCGCGGCACCTCCTGCGCCATGGCCAGCGCGATGGCGCCGGATCCGCTGCACAGGTCCACGATCAGCGGCTCGACGACGTCCATCGCCCGGACCGCGTGTATGGCCCAGTCCACGACCGATTCGGTCTCGGGCCGGGGGACGAAGACCCCGGGGCCGACCTGGAGCTCCAGGTACCGGAAGAAGGCGCGGCCGGTGATGTGCTGGAGCGGCTCGCGGGCCTCGCGGCGGGCGACGGCCTCCCAGTAGCGGGCGTCGAAGTCGACGTCCTTGACCTGGTGCAGTTCCCCCCGCTTGACGCCGTGCACGAAGGCCGCGAGCTCCTCCGCGTCGAAGCGCGGTGAGGGCACGCCGGCGGCGGCCAGCCGCTGAGTGGCCTGGGCCACCTCGGCAAGCAGCAAGTTCACGCTGGTCCTCCGGGCTGCTGTCGTACGGGGGGGTGGTGCGGGGCGGGTCAGTGCGCGGCGGCGAGCTTGGCGGCGGAATCCGTGTCGACGCAGGCCTGGATGACCGCGTCGAGGTCGCCGTCGAGCACCTGGTCCAAGTTGTACGCCTTGAAGCCGGTGCGGTGGTCCGAGATCCGGTTTTCGGGGTAGTTGTACGTACGGATCTTCTCGGAGCGGTCCACGGAGCGCACCTGGCTGCGGCGCACGTCGGAGGCCTCCTGCTCGGCGGCCTCCTGCGCTGCCGCCAGCAGGCGCGAGCGCAGGATGCGCATGGCCTGCTCCTTGTTCTGGAGCTGGCTCTTCTCGTTCTGGCAGGAGGCGACCACGCCGGTCGGCAGGTGCGTGATGCGCACGGCCGAGTCGGTGGTGTTGACGGACTGGCCGCCGGGGCCGGAGGAGCGGTAGACGTCGATGCGGAGGTCGTTCATGTTGATCTCGACCTCGACCTCCTCGGCTTCCGGGGTGACGAGCACGCCGGCGGCGGAGGTGTGGATGCGGCCCTGGGACTCGGTGGCCGGAACGCGCTGGACGCGGTGCACGCCGCCCTCGTACTTCAGGCGGGCCCACACGCCCTGGCCGGGCTCGGTGGCGCCGTTGCCGCCCTTGGTGCGGACGGAGACCTGGACGTCCTTGTAGCCGCCGAGCTCGGACTCGGTGGCGTCGATGATCTCGGTCTTCCAGCCCACGCGCTCGGCGTAGCGCAGGTACATGCGCAGCAGGTCGCCGGCGAAGAGCGCCGACTCGTCGCCGCCCGCGCCCGCCTTGACCTCAAGGAGCACGTCCTTGTCGTCGCTGGGGTCGCGCGGGACGAGCAGCAGGCGGAGCTTCTCGGTGAGCTCCTCGCGCTGCGCCGTCAGCTCCTTGACCTCGGCCGCGAAGTCGGGGTCGACGGCCGCGTACTCCTTGGCCGTCTCGATGTCCTCGGACGTCTGCTTCCACGCTCGGAAGGTGGCGACGATCGGAGTCAGTTCCGCGTAGCGCTTGTTCAGCTTGCGCGCGTTGGCCTGATCCGAGTGGACCGAAGGGTCGGCGAGCCTCTTCTCAAGATCGGCGTGCTCGCCGATCAGTTCCTCGACCGCCTCGAACATCGGGGGCTCCTGTGGTGAAAGTACGAATTGGGTGACGTGGCGAGACGACGACAAAGGCGCCGGTCCGGCCGCCCCCGCGTGGACAGGGAGCGGCCGGGGACCGGCGCCCGGGTCGCGCTACTTCTTGGCCGCACCCTTGCCGAAGCGGGCCTCGAAGCGGGCCACGCGGCCACCGGTGTCGAGGATCTTCTGCTTGCCCGTGTAGAACGGGTGGCACTCGGAGCAGACCTCGGCGCGGATGCTGCCCTCGGTCAGGGTGCTACGGGTGGTGAACGACGCGCCACAGGTGCAGCTGACCTGGGTCTCGACGTACTGGGGGTGGATCTCGCTCTTCAAGGTGTCTCCTAGATCGGGAGGGCGCCGGGTCGCAGGAGCCGAATTGCGCGCTGCGTGAACCGGGGCCGACAGACCAGTCTGCCAGGACCGGGCTGCCTGTCAAAATTCTGAGGACGCCTCCCTCAACGGGGAGGGGTGTACGTCTATTCCGCGGGGGTGCGGAGAGGGAGCCGGGCCGGCCGGAAGCCGGGGGCGGGGCTAGCGGACGATGTCGCCGGCGGAGCTCTTGTCGCCCATCGATTTCGCGGTGGCCTCGGCGGGGATGGGCTGGTCCGCCAGGAGGGCGTCCCAGACCATCTTGGACTCCTGGGTCAGCGGGGCGACGCGGTCGCGGTCGCGCGGGTCCACCGTCACCGGCAAGGTGATCATGTGCATGTCCTGGGCGTCGATGCTCTGCAGGCCCTGGGCGAAGCCCATGAGGGACTTCACGTCGCCGAGTGCCTTGTCGGTGGTGAGCGCCTTGGTCCCGGAGTCGGCGAGGTTGAGCAGCCGCTTCGGGTTGTCGAAGACACCGATGCCCTTGACCTGCTTGATCAGCGCCTTGATGAAGGCCTGCTGGAGCTGTATTCGGCCCAGGTCGCCGCCGTCGCCGACGCTCTTGCGGGTCCGGACGAGGCCGAGGGCCTGTTCTCCGTTGAGCTTGTTGGTGCCCTGAGCGAGATCGAGGTGGCTGTCCGCGTCCTTGATCGGCTTGGTGGTGGTCACCTCGACACCGCCGAGGTTGTCGATGATCTTCTTGAAACCGGCGAAGTCGACCTCGATGTAGTGGTCCATGCGGATCCCCGACATCTTCTCGACGGTCTTGACCGCGCAGGCGGCGCCGCCGATGGTGAACGACTCGTTGAACTGCTTGCGCGGGCCGCCCGCGTCGGTCTTGCCGTTCGCGAGGGTGCAGGCGGGCCGGGCCACCATGGTGTCGCGCGGGATCGATACGACGCTGGCCTTCTCGTGGCCCTCGTACAGGTGGATGACCATCGCGGTGTCGGAGCGGGCGGAGCCGCCGTCGTCCTGGCCGTACTCGGCGTTGGCGCCGCCGCGGGAGTCCGAGCCGAGGACGAGGATGTCCATGGAGCCGTTGTCGACGTCCTGCGGCCGGTCGGTGCCCAGGGCCTGGTCGATGTCGACGGTCTTCAGGTTGCCGTTGAACTTGACGTAGAAGTAGCCGAGGCCCGCCCCGCCCAGCAGGACCACCCCGGCGGCGCTCCACGCCGCGATGGTCAGGGCCTTGCGGCGCTTCGGCGTCTTGCGTCGGCGGCCGCCTGCGGCACGCCGGCCGCGGCCGCTGCTGTCCTGGCTCATGCTCTCCTCAGTCCTGGGTCCGAGCCGGCTTCCGTTCCGGTTCGTCTCCCGGTCCCCGGTCCGCTGCGGGCGGCTTTCCGCCCCGTTTTTCGGCCCTCCGGTCGCTGACACAGACGGCCGGACGCGCTCCAGGGTTCCACGGCCCGCGCGGCCGCCGGACCGCCGCCCGCTCGCGCGGCCGCGGCGGCTTACGGCGGGTGCCACCGCTTCCACCTGCGGTTTCCTCGGGGGGCGCGGGTCGGCGTACGGGGCTTCGCGCGGAGCGGGAGTGTGTCGAAGGTCGCACCGCGCCCCGATGGATCCCGTACGGTCGCCGTCCCGTACGGTCGCCGTCCCGTACGCCGCAGCCGCGGACCCGGCGGCGGCGCCTTCGGCGCAGAACGCGGCCGCCCCCGCCGCGGGTGCGGCGGGGGCGGATGCGGCGTACGCGCGGGACGTCAGTCGTCGTTCTTGCCCGACGGGGTCGTCTTCGCGATCTGCATCAGGAACTCGGCGTTCGACTTGGTCTGCTTCATCTTGTCCAGCAGCAGCTCGATCGCCTGCTGCGAGTCGAGCGCGTGCAGCACCCGGCGCAGCTTCCAGACGATGGCGAGCTCCTCCGCGTTGAGGAGGATCTCCTCCTTGCGGGTGCCGGACGGGTCGACGTCGACGGCCGGGAAGATGCGCTTGTCGGCGAGCTTCCGGTCGAGCTTGAGCTCCATGTTGCCGGTGCCCTTGAACTCCTCGAAGATCACCTCGTCCATGCGCGAGCCGGTGTCGACCAGCGCGGTGGCCAGGATGGTCAGCGAGCCGCCGTCCTCGATGTTGCGCGCCGCACCGAAGAAGCGCTTCGGCGGGTACAGCGCGGTCGAGTCGACACCACCGGACAGGATGCGGCCGGAGGCGGGCGCCGCGAGGTTGTACGCGCGGCCCAGACGGGTGATGGAGTCCAGCAGGACGACCACGTCGTGACCCAGCTCCACGAGGCGCTTGGCGCGCTCGATGGCCAGCTCCGCGACGGTGGTGTGGTCCTCGGCCGGACGGTCGAAGGTCGAGGAGATGACCTCGCCCTTGACCGACCGCTGCATGTCGGTGACCTCTTCCGGACGCTCGTCGACCAGGACGACCATCAGGTGGCACTCGGGGTTGTTGGTCGTGATCGCGTTGGCGATCGCCTGCATGACCATGGTCTTACCGGTCTTCGGCGGGGCCACGATCAGGCCTCGCTGACCCTTTCCGATCGGCGACACGAGGTCGATGATGCGGGTGGTCAGCACGCCCGGGTCGGTCTCCAGACGGAGCCGGTCCTGCGGGTACAGCGGGGTGAGCTTCTGGAACTCCGGGCGTCCGCGGCCCGATTCGGGCGCCATGCCGTTCACCGAGTCCAGACGCACCAGGGCGTTGAACTTCTCGCGGCGCTCGCCGTCCTTGGGCTGGCGCACGGCACCGGTGGTGTGGTCGCCCTTGCGCAGACCGGCCTTGCGGACCTGGGCGAGGGAGACGTACACGTCGTTGGGGCCGGGCAGGTAGCCCGAGGTCCGGATGAAGGCGTAGTTGTCGAGGATGTCGAGGATGCCCGCGACGGGGATCAGGACGTCGTCGTCGGCGACCTGCGGCTCGCTCGGGGCGAACTCGTCACGGCCGCGGCGGCCACGGCGGTCGCGGTAGCGGCCTCGGCGGCCACGGCGGCCGCCCTCGTCGTCGAAGTCGTCCTGCGGGCCGCTGTCCTGGCGGTCCTGACGGCCCTGCTGACCCTGGCCGCCCTGGCCCTGGCCGCGGCCGCCCTGACGGTCCTGACGGTCGGCGCGGTCCTGACGGCCGCCACCCTGGCCGCCCTGGCCGCCCTGGCCACCCTGCACGGCCTGGCCCTGAGCCTGGCCGCCCTGGCCCTGGTCGTCGGCCTTGACGCCACGGTCGCGGCGGTCGCGCTGGCGGTCGCCGCGCTCGGCACGGTCACCGCGGTCCCCGCGGTCGGCTCCCCGGTCTCGGCGATCGCGACGGCCACGGCCTTCGGCGTCCTGGCCCTGCGGCTGGCCGGAGACCGCGGTGGCGGCCTCCACCTTGGCCTCGGGCTGCGCGGCGGGGGCCTCGGCCTTGACGGTCTCGGTCTTCTGCTCGACCTGGACCGCGGCGGGGGCGGAGCCCTCGGGGCTGCCGGAGGGCGCGGTGGCCCGACGGCGGCGGCGCTCGCCGACCGGGGCGTCGTCGCTGGCCGGCTGGCCCGGGATCTCGATCTGCGCCTGCGTGGCCGGCTTGTCGGCGGGCGCCTCTACGGCGGCCTCGCCCGTGCGGGCCTTGCTGGTGGCGCGTCGCTTCGGCTTGGCCTCGGCGGTGTCGGCCGCGCCGGCGGCGGCGGAGGACGCGGCCTTGGGGGCGCTGCCGCCACCCGCCTGCGTCTCCTTGATGACCTCGATCAGCTGGCTCTTGCGCATCCGCGCGGTGCCCCTGATGCCGAGGCCCGACGCGACCTGCTGCAGCTCGGCCAGGACCATGCCCTCAAGGCCCGTGCCGGTACGGCGCCGCTTGGTCGCGGCGCCCGCGGCGGGGGCACTGGCGTCGACATTGGTGTCGGCAGCGCCCATCAGATCGGTGGTGTCGCTCACGAAGGGTCCTTCCCTGGAGCGGACGTCGGCCTGTCTGGCTCGGCGACCGGTTGTGCTGTCCGGCAACGGTCCTGGATTGATGGACCGTGCCGGGGCGGTGGTCCGCCGGTAGAGATACGGCGGAGAGAAACGTGCAAGTGCATGTGCATGGGTGGTCCGGCGAGAAGCCCCCGAGCTGGAAGCGTGGGAATGTCACGCCGATTCCGGAGCGTGCTCGAAACTGCTGGAAGTGATCAAAGCAGTCGGGGAGGCTCCCGGAAGAAAGGTGGTCCCGAATGGGGACACTGAGCACCGAGCCATGGCGGCTTCGGATGCGCACTTGAGACTAACACTACCGGATCCAACAGACATTCCCCCTCTCCATGACCGGCAATCACGCCCTGCCGGTGCGGACGGCCTGCCCTGACCGCCCGCCCCTGACCGGCCGCGTCTTCGACGCCGCGTCCTGCTGCTACACGCCCGGCCCGCCCTGGCTTCCCAGGGGAAGGACGCTCGCGCCCGCGGCGTCGAGCGCGAGCCGATTGGCGGCCCATCCCTCGCCCGCGAGCCGCGCGACCTTGTCCGCCGCGCCGTTGTCGACCAGCGCGAGGACCGTGGGGCCCGCGCCGGAGATGACCGCGGGGATGCCGTCCGCCCGCAGTCGGCCCACGAGTGCCACGCTTTCGGGCATCGCGGGGGACCGGTACTCCTGGTGGAGGCGGTCTTCGGTGGCCGGCAGCAGGAGCTCGGGACGCCTGGTCAGGGCCTCCACGAGCAGGGCCGCGCGGCCCGCGTTGACCGCCGCGTCCACGTGCGGGACGGTGCGCGGCAGCAGGCCGCGCGCGGTCTCGGTCAGGACCGGCTTGGAGGGGACGAACACCACCGGAACGATGGAATCGGCGGGCTCCATCCGGATCGCCTTGGCGCTGCCCCCGTCCATCCACGCCAGGGTGAAGCCGCCGAGCAGACAGGCGGCGACGTTGTCGGGGTGGCCCTCGATCTCGGTGGCGAGCTCCAGCAGCGCCGCGTCGTCGAGCCTGGCCTCCGCGCCTATCGTCACGGCGCGGGCGGCGACGATGCCGGCGCAGATGGCGGCGGAGGAGGAGCCGAGGCCGCGCCCGTGCGGGATGCGGTTGGCGCAGACGACCTCCAGGCCGCGCGGCTGGCCGCCCAGCAGGTCGAAGGCGGTGCGCATGGAGCGTACGAGCAGGTGGCTCTCGTCCCGCGGGAGGGTGTCGGCTCCCTCACCAGCGATGTCGATGTCCAGGCCGGAGTCGGCCACCCGGACGACGACGTCGTCGTAGAGCCCCAGGGCCAGGCCGAGGGAGTCGAAGCCCGGGCCGAGGTTGGCACTGCTGGCGGGGACGCGCACCCGTACGGCGGCGGCGCGGAACGCGGGACCGGCCATCGTCCGATGACACTCCTTGTGACTGTGCGAGATCTTCGCTGGCTCGCTGCGAATGTACTGGGAAACGTACGACGTACGGGGCAACGTACGACACCCGAAGGCCCTCTGGGCAGCACCGCGGTCATATGCGCGGTGACGGATGTAAGTACAGCCTATCGAAGGAAGGTTCTCTCGCGACATAGGGCGCACAGGAGGCGCACGATGCGTGTCGCGGGCCCGGCCGGCACCTTTGTCGTCGTACGGGGTGAGTTGCCGGGTTCTGGAGTGCTCCGGAACCCGGCGGACACGGTGTGCGTCAGATCAGGCCGAGGCGGACCGCGGCCGCTTCGGCGTCCACCGGAATGGTGATCGGCTGCGGAGCGCCGGCGACCGCCCAGTCGGGGTCCTTGAGGCCGTTGCCGGTGACGGTGCAGACGATCTTCTGGCCGGGGTCGACCAGTCCCAGTTCGGCGGCCTTCAGCAGACCGGCCACGGAGGCGGCCGAGGCGGGCTCCACGAAGACGCCTTCCTGAGCGGCCAACAGCCGGTAGGCGGCCAGGATCTGGCGGTCCGTCACCTCGTCGATGAAACCGCCCGACTCGTCGCGGGCGGCCAGCGCGTAGTCCCACGAGGCGGGATTGCCGATCCGGATCGCGGTGGCGATGGTGTGCGGCTCCTTGACGACCTCGCCGCGCACGATGGGCGCGGAGCCGGAGGCCTGGAAACCCCACACGCGGGGCGTACGGGAGGCCAGGCCGTCGGCCTTGTACTCCTTGAAGCCCTTCCAGTACGCGGTGATGTTGCCGGCGTTGCCGACGGGCAGCACGTGGATGTCCGGCGCGTCACCGAGGGCGTCCACGATCTCGAAGGCGGCCGTCTTCTGCCCCTCGATGCGCACCGGGTTGACCGAATTGACCAGCGCCACCGGGTAGTTGTCGGACAGCGCGCGGGCGAGGTCGAGGCAGTCGTCGAAATTGCCGTCCACCTGAAGGATCTTGGCCCCGTGCACGAGGGCCTGTCCCATCTTGCCCAGCGCGATCTTGCCGCGGGGCACCAGAACGGCGCAGACCATCCCGGCGCGCACCGCGTAGGCGGCCGCGGAGGCCGAGGTGTTGCCGGTGGAGGCGCAGATGACGGCCTTCGCGCCCTCCTCCTTCGCCCGGGTGATCGCCATGGTCATGCCGCGGTCCTTGAAGGACCCGGTGGGGTTGGCCCCCTCGACCTTGAGGTGCACCTCGCAACCGGTGCGCTCGGAGAGCACCTGCGCGGGGACGAGGGGAGTGCCGCCCTCGCGGAGCGTGACCACGGGAGTGGTGTCCGTGACCGGCAGGCGGTCCCGGTACTCCTCGATGATTCCGCGCCACTGGTGGGTGCGATTGCTGCTCATGGGTCCTTACTCCCCTTCAACACGCATGATGCTGGCGACACCGCGGACGGTGTCCAGCTTCCGCAGCGCCTCGACGGTCCCGGAGAGGGCGGCGTCGGGTGCGCGGTGAGTGACGACGACGAGGGAGGCCTCGCCGTCCTTTCCCTGCTGGCGGACGGTGTCGATGGAGACACCGTGCTCCGCGAAGGTGGTCGCCACCTGGGCGAGGACGCCCGGCTTGTCGGCCACATCGAGACTGATGTGGTACCGGGTGACGACCTCCCCCATGGTGCTGACCGGCAGCTGGGTGTACGCCGACTCGCCCGGCCCCGTTGCCTCGGCGAGCTTGTTGCGGCAGACGGCGACGAGGTCGCCCAGGACCGCCGAGGCGGTCGGCGAACCGCCCGCGCCGGGCCCGTAGAACATGAGCCGCCCGGCGGCCTCCGCCTCGACGAAGACGGCGTTGTACGCCTCGCGGACGGAGGCGAGCGGGTGGGTGAGCGGGATCATCGCGGGATGGACGCGCGCCGTCACCGACTGGCCGTCCGCCGCCCGCTCCAGGATCGCGAGGAGCTTGATGGTGCAGCCCATGCGCTTGGCGGAGGCGAAGTCGGAGGCGCTGACCTCGGTCATGCCCTCGCGGTAGACGTCGTCCAGGCGGACCCGGGTGTGGAAGGCGATGCCCGCCAGGATCGCGGCCTTGGCGGCGGCGTCGTAGCCCTCGACGTCGGCGGTGGGGTCGGCCTCGGCGTACCCGAGGGCGGTGGCCTCGTCGAGCGCCTCCTGGTACCCGGCGCCGGTGGAGTCCATCTTGTCCAGGATGAAGTTCGTCGTGCCGTTGACGATGCCCATGACCCGGTTGATCTTGTCGCCGGCCAGGGACTCGCGCAGCGGGCGGACGAGCGGGATGGCCCCGGCGACGGCCGCCTCGTAGTAGAGGTCGAGTCCGTGCTGCTCGGCCGCGGCGTGCAGGGCGGCGCCGTCCTGGGCGAGCAGCGCCTTGTTCGCCGACACCACGGAGGCGCCGTTCTCGAAGGCGGTGGTGATGAGCGTACGAGCGGGCTCGATGCCACCGATGACCTCGATGACCACGTCGATGTCGCCGCGTTTGAGGAGGGCGGTCGCATCGGTGGTGATGAGCGCGGGGTCGATGCCCTCGCGCACCTTGGAGGGCCGGCGTACGGCCACACCGGCGAGTTCGACGGGCGCGCCGATCCTCTGCGTGAGGTCGTCGGCGTGCGTCGTCATGATGCGCGCCACCTCTGAGCCGACCACTCCACAGCCCAGCAGCGCCACCTTCAGCGGACGCGTACGCATCATTCGACCTACGCCTTTCGATCTTCCATCAGTACCCCGCGCGCGGTTTGCGCGCCGGGTGGGAACAAGTCTCACTCAATGGACAGCGGTTTCCATCCTCGGTCCATTGAGTGAGACGCCTATTTTGGGGGGTCTGGGGGCTCACCCAGAAATATGGGCCTCACCCGAGGTCGAGGCGCAGGAGATCTTCCTCCGTCTCGCGTCGGACGATCACGCGGGCCCGGCCGTCGCGCACGGCGACGACCGGCGGGCGCAGCGCGTGGTTGTAGTTGCTGGCCATGGAGCGGCAGTACGCGCCGGTGGCCGGCACGGCGAGGAGGTCGCCGGGGGCGAGGTCGGCCGGCAGGTAGGCGTCCTTCACCACGATGTCACCGCTCTCGCAGTGCTTGCCGACGACGCGGACGAGCATGGGCTCGGCCTCGGAGACGCGGGAGACGAGCGCGATGGAGTACTCCGCGTCGTAGAGGGCGGTGCGGATGTTGTCGGACATCCCTCCGTCGACGCTCACGTAGGTACGGAGCCCTTCGAGCCGCTTGATGGTGCCGACCTCGTAGAGCGTGAAGGCGGTCGGGCCGACGATGGCGCGCCCCGGCTCGACGGAGATGCGGGGCGCCGTGAGGCCCGCGGCCTCGCACTCCCTGGCGACGATCTCGGTGAGGGCCTTGGCGATGTCGTGCGGCTCGCTCGGGTCGTCGTCGGAGGTGTAGGCGATGCCGAGGCCGCCGCCGAGGTCGATCTCGGGCAGTTGCACCCCGTGCTCGTCACGCACGGCGGCCAGCAGCTGCACGACCCGCTTCGCCGAGACCTCGAAGCCGGCCATGTCGAAGATCTGCGAGCCGATGTGGGAGTGGATGCCGAGCAGCTCGAGCGAGTCGTGCCCCAGTACGCGGCGTACGGCCTCGGCGGCGGCCCCGTCGGCCACGGCGATGCCGAACTTCTGGTCCTCGTGGGCGGTGGCGATGAACTCGTGCGTGTGGGCCTCGACGCCGACGGTGACACGGATCTGGACCGGCTGGCGTACGCCCAGCTCACGGGCGATGTGCGCGACGCGGGCGATCTCCTGGAAGGAGTCGAGGACGATGCGCCCGACGCCGGCTCCGATGGCCCGCCTGATCTCCGCCTCGGACTTGTTGTTGCCGTGGAAGGCGATCCGCGCGGCGGGCATCCCGGCGGCGAGGGCGGTGGTCAGTTCCCCGCCGGAGCAGACGTCGAGATTCAGCCCTTCTTCCTTCAGCCACTTCACGACGGCCTTGGAGAGGAACGCCTTCCCGGCGTAGAAGACGTCGGCGTCCTTGCCGAAGGCATGGGCCCAGGCGCGGCACCGCGCGCGGAAGTCCTCCTCGTCCAGGAAGTAGGCGGGGGTCCCGAACTCCTCGGCCAGCCGCGTCACTTCCATGCCGCCGACGGTCACGACGCCGTCCGCGGTCCGCTGGACGGTCCGGGCCCAGACCTTCTCGTCCAGCGCATTGAGGTCGGCGGCGGGCGGCGAGTAGTGCCCCTCGGGCATGACGTCGGCGTGGCGGGGTCCGGCGGGGTGCGCGGAACGGCTCATCGGAATCTCTCTTCGCGGGTCACAGGCGTGTCGGTGCGTCTATGCCGAGCATGGACAGGCCGCCGGCCAGCACCGTCCCGGCGGCTTCGGCAAGAGCCAGCCGGGCGCGATGGGCGGCCGAGGGTTTCTCGTCCCCCTGGGGCAGGACGCGGTAATGGAAGTCCAGCAGCGCGTCGGCCACCTCGACGAGCTGCCTGGCGAGCCGCTCGGGCGCCCGGTGGTGGGCGGCGGCTTCGAGGGCGAGGGAATGGTCGGCGAGGACGCGCAGCAGCGGGGGCGCGGGCTCGTCGGCGAGGTCCGCCGGCTGGGCGGCGAAGCCGAGCCGGGCGGCGTTGGCGGTCAGGGCCGAGGCGCGGGTGCGGGCGTACCGGACGCGGAAGAACTCGTTGTCCTCGCCCTGGACGAGCAGCCGGTCGCAGAAGCCGGGCGTCTCGCGGGCGGGGACGGTGAGCATGGCCCAGCGGGCGGCGTCGGCCCCGTACCGCGCGATCACGTCACCGTCGCGCTTGGCGACGGGGGCGACAGGGGTGTGGGGCGGGGGCGCGGGGGCGTCGAGGCCCTGGCCGCGCCGGATGCGGACGACGGCCTCGTACACGGCGCGCTCGCGCAGGCCGGGCGGCGGGCCGGCGGGCCGGGCGGTGGGGCGGTCGGCTTCGGCAGCGGGGCGGGCGGCTTCGGCGGCGGGGCGGCGTGCGTGCACCTCCCGTACGAGCTCGGCGGCCGACAGGGGCGGCAGGGAGAAATTGACGAAACCCGCACCGGTGATCTCGACGCGGGCGATCCCGGACACGCCGGCCAGCCGGCGGGCCAGCACGCGGGCGACCTCGGCGGGCGCCCGGCCGCCGGCGCTCTTGGCGAGCTGGAAGGCCACGGGGGTGGCGTACTCCCCCACTCCCCCGGGCCGGGTCCGCTCGACGACGACCCGCTCGGGCACGGTCGCCGAGGCGGGCAGCTCCCCGTCCTCGACGGCGCGGCGCACGGCGTGCACGACGGTACGGGAGAGGTCAGCGGGGGTCACGGGAACCAGCCTAGGGGAGAAGCCCCCGGGTCACGCGAACGGTTTCGCCATGTGAACAGACCCGCCGCCGCCCCCGCGATCAGGGACGGGACGTGATCGCGTGAACGGACTGACCGGACAGGTGGGCGGGACTCAACCCCTCCCCCGCCCGGCGGGGGTCCCTTCCCGCTCGCGCCGGTCCTTGCGGTCCATCAGCCCGCGGACGACCCGTACCAGCTCGGCGGGCTCGAAGGGCTTGGCGACGAAGGCATCGACCCCGGCCGCGAGCTCGGCCTCGTACTGCGTACAGGCGCTCACGATGGCCACGGGCACGTCTCTGGTCCGCGGATCGGCCCGCAGCCGCGCGGCGGTCCCGAAGCCGTTCAGCCGAGGCATGACCACATCGAGCGTGATCACATCGGGGCACACCCGATGCACGACGTCCAGGCACTCGGCACCATCGTTCGCGGTCACGACCTCGAAGCCCTCCAGTTCGAGATTGACCCTGATCAGCTGCCGGATGACCTTGTTGTCGTCGACAACAAGCACCCGGCCCGAGACGCCTGGCACAACTCGAGAGTAGGTCGAGCCGTGCCCCCGCGTCCGGCTTTTCGCCACTTCCACCCCCTGCGGGCGACGCACCCCTCCCTCCCCCGCAAACCGGTTCCTGATCACCCCGCGAGAGCTGGTAGTGTTCAACCCGTCGCAGCAACACCAGCGACCGCGCCCCCGTAGCTCAGGGGATAGAGCAACGGCCTCCGGAGCCGTGTGCGCAGGTTCGAATCCTGCCGGGGGCACTCCAGCAGAGACAGCGCGATCACGCCGCTGACCAGCTGAAGTGCCAAGCATGAAGGCCCGAACTCAGTCCCGCTGAGTCCGGGCCTTTGTCGTTGTTACGCGCTGGTCCCGTGTGAGGGGCGTGTGGGCCACACATGGAGGGTCGGGATTGATCCGCTCGTTCCGCGAGATCCCGCCACGGCGAGAGAGACGGCGTCCCGTCCAGCAGCCAGGCGTCCTCCTCCTGGAAGGCGCGTGGCCTGGTGGTCAGTTCCGGGGTCGCGTATTGGTCCGATCGCCGGGCATCGGGACGGACACGTTCTCGTGCGCCTCGTACGCGGCGGCAAGGCCAGGGGGCGGATCGCGTCGCGCAGGTCGATGACCGTCCCCGCGTGCTTGCCGCTCGGGCTCGGGCTCGGGCTCGGGCTCGGGCTCGGAGACATCATGAGGGTGCCTCCCGATGATCTCCACACGCATGCCGGTGGCCTGTTCGATCTGCTCGGCGGCCTCGCGCAGGTGTCCGCGCCGGGTCCGCCATGGTGTCGTCTCCTTGCCTGCGGGGAGTGAGTGCAAGGCCTGGGTGTACACGGGACTCGGCACTCGCAACGCGCGTTTCCTTACGGCAGCCCTCGTACGGACAGCGGTTCCGCAGCGGGCACGTGGAGGGGCGGCCCTTCGTCCAGGCCGAGGACGACCGACAGGGCGCCAGTGGTGTGGCGCGCCGTCCGCACGTTGCGGACTTCGCGCCAGGCGCCCCAGACACGGATGTGTTGGCCGGGACGGACCGTGATCGCCGCGACCTGCCTCGTTGACGGTGCGGGAAGGAGGTCCGGGGCCTTCAGCTCCGACCAGACGGTCTTGCCGATGCCGCCCGCGCGGGGGCTGACGCCCCAGCGGTGGCTGAGGGCGTCCACGAGCTGTAGCCCCCGGCCGTGCTCGGCGTCCGGTTCGGGATGCCTTAGCTCCGGCCGGCCGGCACCCGCGTCGCTCACCTCCAGGCGGAGCAGTCCGTCGGCCGAGGAGTGCGCGATGCGGATACCGACCTGGCGGTCGCTGGGCGCCGGTGCGTGCAGGGCGTTCGTCACGAGCTCGGAGAGGACGAGTTCGGCGGTGTGCAGGAGGTCGTCCCCCGCAGCCCAGTCCCCAAGCACGGCGTGTAGTGCGGCACGAGCTCTGGGCGCACTACGGGGTCGGCGTGGCAGCCGGAAAGAGACGTCGATCAGTGCGGCCATGACAGCTCCCAGGAGGTCGGAACCCCCACACGGGCGGAGGCTCAGGTACCGACACCAAGTAGCGTGCCCGCAGAACGGATAGTGGCGCAACGTTGAATGAGTAGCCCGGTCTTAATTCACCCATACGAGCATTCGGGAGCCATCAAGCCACCCGCTCTGGTAGGGAGTTACCTATGCCAAACGTGATGCCCTCCACCGTCCTTGGTCGCCAACTCGGCGACGAGCTACGTCGGTTCCGAGAGGCCGCAGGTCTCACCACTGCGACCGCCGCCGAGGTGCTGGACTGCACAAAGGGGAAGATCAGCCGCATTGAGAACGGCCACGTCCCAGTCCGCACCCCTGATCTCGTCGCGCTCATGGAGGCGTACGGGGTGACGGATGCGGAGCCGCGGGAGCGCCTGACCTCCCTTGCCCTGAGGGCGAACAGGCGACGGCGTGAAGGGTGGTGGCACGAGTACGCCTCCGTTCTCAGTGACGCTTATCGCGACCAGATCGAGATGGAGTCGATCTGCGACAGCATCCGCACCTACCAGGTGCAGATGATGCCTGGGCTTCTCCAGACTCCGGAGTACGGGCGGGCAGTCACAGTGGCATCGCGCGCCTGGCGGACGGCCGAGGAGATCGACCGGTTCGTCCAAGTGCGGCTTGCCAGGCAGGAGCGGCTGTCCGGTGCGGACCCCATCGAGTTCTGGGCGGTTCTTGCTGAGGGAGTACTGCGCCAGCAAGTCGGCGGGCCGGACATTATGCACGCACAGTTGGAGCACTTGCTGGCCATGGCGGAGCGCCCCAACATCACGGTCCAGGTGCTGCCGTTCGTACGCGGCGCCCACTCGGGCATGTTTGGCCCCTACGTGCTGCTCAGCTTCCCGCAATTGGCGTCGCTCGACCTCGTACTCACCGAGGCCCCCACTGGCAACATCTGGATGGAGCGAGAGCAGGAAGTCGCTTGCTACCGAGGGCTCTTCGATGACGCGCGCATGGCAGCATTGCCGCCAACGGAGTCACTCGCACTGATCCAGCGTGTTGCCAAGGAGCACAGACCATGAAGCAGCCCCACTCCCCCACGCCCGACCTCACCGCAGCGTCATGGCGCGTCAGCAGCTACAGCGGCGGCCAAGGCGACTGCGTCGAGGTTGCCGACGGCGTTCCCGGCATCGTGCCCGTTCGGGACAGCAAGCGTCCGGCCGGGCCCGTGGTCGGGTTCGGGCCCGGCGCATGGCAGGCGTTCGTCACGCACGTGCGCTGACCAGTCAGCGCCCGCCCAGGAGTTGGGCCGCCAGGGCGCGGGAGCTGGAGGGGGATCCCGATCCGGGCTGGCGGTGGGCCTGGTCCAGGGTGGGGAGGAGGCTGCGGGCGCGTTCCGTGGGGGCGCGGTCGAGGACCGTGGTGCCAGTGGCGGCCTCCTGCGTGGGGGCGTAGCCGGCGGTACGGAGAGCGGACAGGGTCTCCTCCGGCGGGGCCGTGGAGATCAGGACCGTGGGGGCGATGCGGCGTAGGCCCAGCTTCGCCAGGCCGCGGGCCTGGGCGACCTCGGCGATCAGGCCTGTGTCGTCCGAGCGGATGCAGCAGGCCGAGCGGACCACGCGCAGTTGCCCGTGCGTACGGGCCGTGTCCTTGATCGTGTAGGCGAGGGGCTGCGGGAGCTCTCCTTCATTGGCTGCTGTCAGGCGGTCCAAGAGCTCGTCCGCGCTCCAGCCCGCGTCCAGGGCGCGACGCAGGGAGGTGGCACTGATCCGCCAGACCACGGCGTGGCCTTCGGATTCGATGTCGCCGACCGCCGAGAGGAGTTCGGCCAGCGCCGGGGCGGGGGCTCCGGTGACCGTCGCCGTCAGGTCCGCCTGGAAACGGGCCGTCGTGCTGGGCGCGGGGAGCATGGCATGCAGGGTGGTGCGGAGCCCCGCAATCGCCCCCGCCAGCGCCGGGCGGGCGGTCAGGTCCTCGCCCAGGGAGTCGGCGCCGAGGGCCGTGGGGTCGGCGCCCGCGCCGGGTACGGCGGGGTAGTGGTGGGCCGCGCCCGCCTCCAGCAGGGCGCTGACCGCGTGTCCGGCCGTGGTGAGGGCGCCGTGGGCCACCAGGCCGAGCAGTTGGGCCTCTTCCAGGGTGGTTCGGAGGCGGCCCGTGAGCTCGTCGTCGCCCAGGAGGAGTCCCGTACCGTCGCTCGCGAGGAGGGCGCGCAGTAGCGGCTGGTACCAGGCCGCCCGCTCCAGCAGTTCGGTGTACGAGTCCGTGGTGCCCGCCAGGCCGTGGCCCGGTGGCAGGGCGGCGAGCGCGCGCAGTACTCCGCGGCGCAGCGGTACGGCGTACTCGTCCTGCGGGCTGATCAGCGCCACCGGGGTCTCCGCCTCGTCCGGCCAGTGGGTGAGGACCTCCGGTACGACCGCCCAGGCCGCCAGCAGGGGCAGGAGCTTGCCTGCGGCCGGCGCCACGGACCACCGGTCGTAGCGGTCGCTCGGGAGCAGCCGGGCCGAGGGCTTGGGTGTGGTCGGGCGTCCACGGCGGCCGCGCGGGTCGGGCTCGTCGGCCTGCGGGGCGGCCAGGCCCGCGTTGACGGCGAGGTCCAGCCACAGGCGGGTGTCCGCCTCGCTCGCGCCGGCCGCCTTGGCCAGGCGCCGGGTCTCGCGTACGGCGATGCCGCCCGCCTTGCGTACCGCGACCGGCTGCGTCGCGAGTGCTCTCAGGATCAGCTCCGCACGCCAGGCCGCCGCTCCGGCGGCGGCGCTCCCCTGACTCTCCCAGCCGCGCGGCAGGGGAACGGTGTGGGTAAGGGGGTCTGGCTCCAGGCGGGGGCAGGGCAAGCCGCGGCCGTCGCGCAGAGCGCGGGCCACCCCGTACGGCATCTCGGCAAGGTCCGGCCCGGCGGGCAGGAGCAGGGCGCGCGCGGCGAGCCAGTCGGTGCCCTCGTCGCCGCTGCCGCCGTCCCGGAACGTGTACTTGGCGTCGGGGCCGGCGTACTCGCCGTACCGGGTGACGAAGCAGTGGGTGCGGATGAGCGGCGGGCCGGAAACGAGGTGGTCCAGCAGTTCGGCCGCCCGGGGCGGGGCCTGGTCCACCAGGGCTCGGACCTGAGCTGGGTCTGTAAGGAGGGCCACGATGCGGGCCTGGGCCTCGGGGCGGGTGGTGCGCGCCGCGCTCTCGCCGAAGAGAACGGTGGCGATCCGCTTGACCTCGGGGGCGTTGTACGCGGTGGACAGCAGCCGGTCCGCCGGGCGGCCGTAGCCGTCGAGACCCGCCGCCTGGACGTGCAGGAGCGGCGGCAGCGCCAACTGGCCCCGGGGGGCGGGCAGGAGCAGTGCGCGTGCGCGCAGCCGGTCGAGTACGGCGGCTGCCTGATCGCGCGGGCCGCCGGCGGCGAACCAGGCCAGTACGTCCTTCTCGGTCACCAGCCGCTCCGACGGCTCTACGGGCGCGGTCGGCGGCGGCGCGGGGCGCCAGGCGTACGAGGGGCGGGGCGCGGCCTCGGCGGCGACGGGGCCGTGCCGTTCGAGGGCGAGTGCCGCGACCGAGGCCAGTAGCTCCATCTCCCCGGCGGTCCCGGCGGTCAGTCCGCGTGCCACCGATTCGTCCGTGAGCAGATGCTCGGCCAGCTGACGGGATGTGGTGATGCGGGTGTAGCCGGCCGCGAGGGGGAGGTCACGTTCCTCCAAGAGGGCCGCCAGCTGGTGTTCGGGCAGTTGGCTGAGCCACTTCTCCAGGGCGTTGCGCGAGTTCACCCGCCCAGCGTAGTGGCGCTTGCTCGACTGCCGGGGAGGAACGGGACGTACAGGACCCGGGAGGGGCGGCGTCAAGGGTGGGGAGGGGGGAACGCGGTTCCGGTGGGTCCGTACGAGGGGGGTGGGGGTGGGTCTGTGGGTTTTGGGGGGTGGGGAGGGCGGTGGGGCGTGCGTAGGGTGGTTCTGAGGCCGCATCGCGCCTGTGACCTGGTGCTTTGCGGGGAGAACTCGTATGGGGATGGGCGGCGCGATGCGTGAGCTGGTGGAGACGGCGCAGCAGTGGGTGGCCGAGGGGCGGGCTGCGTATCTGGCGCGGCCCGTGACCGAGCAGGGGTTCGGGCCGCGGGATCCGGCCGGGGCCGTGCTCGTGGACGCGCGGGGCGAGTGTGTCGGGTCCCTGTACCGAGGGGTCTTCGACGCCGAGCTGGTCGCCGAGGCCGGGGCCATGGCCTCCGGGGATACGGCGCGGGTGTGCGAGGTGTCGGTGCGCGGAGCCGAGGCCGTGGCTGCGAAGCTGACGTGCGGTGGGCAGGCGGAGGTGCTGATCCAGCCGCTGGCGTCGGTGCCGGGTTCGTGGTGGGAGCTGCTCGGCCAGGGCGCCGGGGTGGCGCTGGTGACCCGGCTGAACGAGGCCGCCGACCGGGCGGTGAGTGAGGTCGTACGGGCGGCCGACGCCCCGCGCGACGACGCCGAGCGACGGACCGGCGAGCTGCTGGCTACCCGGCGGCCCGGGCGCGACGCGCTGTACGGGGAATCCGGGCTGGTGCTCGTCGAGGCGTATCCGTCCGCCCCCTTTCTCGTCATCGGCGGCCACGGCGAGCTGGCGGAGATCATCGAGCGGCAGGCCGGCCTCCTGGGGTGGCAGGCCGTCGCCCTGGAGAGCGGCGAGGACGCCGAGAAGCTGATCCGGAGCCGGCGGGACGCGGCGTGCCTCGTCATGCTGAGTCATGAACCCGCGTTCGACGTGCCCGCGCTGCGGGTCGCTCTGGCCGAGGGGATCCCGTACGTCGGTGCGCTGGGCTCGCGGAAGACGACCGCCCGGCGGCGCGACGGCCTGATCGCCGCCGGGGTGAGCGAGGCGGAACTGGCGCGGGTGCACGGCCCGATCGGCCTGGACATCGGCGCGCGGACCCCGGCGGAGACGGCGCTGGCGATCTGCGCGGAGATCATCGCGGTGCTGGGCGGGCGTGAGGCGGGGACGCTGCGCGACTCCGACGGGCCGTTGAGGGGATAGGTCCCGCGTCGGGGATGCGGGGTCCGGCCTCCGGGCCGCGGGCCGCGGCGCTGACCGGGCTCCGGGTCCGACCCCGGGCTCCGGCACTGTGCCCGCTCGGCGGTGGGTCCGGGGCGGGGCGCGGCGGCCGGATGGTGCGGGCGGCCGGGTGGCGCCGGGTGTCCGGGTAGTGACGGGTGGCGCCGGGTGACCGGGCGCGTGGGGCGCGCCCGGCTGGGCACGCTCTACGAGGCAGGCCCGGCGGCGATCGAAGCGGCCCGCTTCCCCCGCTCGGCCGTACCCGCCGGGCCAGGGGCGCGCATACCGCATGAAAGTGCGGGAAAGTGGTCTGTATGGACACGTCCTGGCACATGGGATTCGCGCTCGTCGGGCTGGCTGTGGTCGGCTTCCTGCTCGGTATGTTCTGGTTGGGCAAGCGGATCCGGGCGAAGGAACCCGCACCGCCCGCTCCGGAGACGCAGCCGCACCTGCCGGACGGCGGCCCGGTCTACGAGGTCCGTGAGGAACGGGACTCGGTGGAGATCCCCAAGGGCGGCCTGCGCCCGCACGAGATGCAGGGCTTCGGGAACTTCGGCTCCACCACCTCCAGCCATCCGGACGACGTCCGGAAGGAGCGCGAGTCCGGGTACGAGCACCCCGGTCCGGACGCGACCTATCCGCGGGCGCAGCCCGGCGGTCCCCCGGAAGCGGGACGCGGCGCGCACAGCTGACGCTGCCGCCCCGCCACACTCGGAGACCCCGGCCCCCGCCCTCACGACCACTCCTCTGACCCGCGCCTCCCGCACGGGTCAGAGGTCTGTCGGAGGTCTGTCGGAGGTCGGAGGTCCGCCACCGGTAAGCCGGAGGCCGGGTCACAGGTCAGTGCGCAGCCTGAGCACCTCCGGCGGCGGGTGGCGCGCCGAGGTGTGCCGGACCTCCGCCGTGAGCGGCGGGTCGAGCGGCCGGTACGGCACCTCACCCAGCCCGATCGCATTGATGGTGCCGGTCCCGGCGCCGGTCGCCGTCCCGGTGCCGGTTGCGGTGGCCGGAGCCGCCGCCGTGCGGGCGGCCACCGCCTGCGCCACCTCCGTACGCAGGGCCGACGTCAGCGGGCTCGACAGCAGCGGCGTCTCGTCCCCGACCGGCAGCACCAGCACCAGCGCCGCAGGGCGCCGCGGGGTCCCGGTGTAGCCGACCACCGCCGCGTCCCGTACGTCCGTGTGCCGCAGCTTCTGCCAGCCGCGCCGCCCCGCCGGATAGGCCTGGTCCAGCCGTTTGACGACCAGGCCCTCGATGCCGCTGGCCGGCAGGGTCTCGTACCAGGTCGCGGCCAGTTCCGGGTCGGTGGTCATCGGGACCGGCTGGAGCGGGGGGCCGAGCGGAAGCAGCAGCTCCACAAGGAGCGCCCGCCGCCGTTCGTACGGGCGGCCCCGCACGTCCAGGCCGCCGAGCTCCAGCACGTCGAACGCCGCGTACGAGGCCGGCAGGCTGCGCGCCAGTACGGCGGCCCGTGCCACCGTGGCCGCCGCCCGCCGCTGCACCAGCGCGAATTCCGTACGGCCCTCGTGCCAGACCACGACCTCGCCGTCCAGCACCGTCCCGGCGGGCAACCGCTGCGCGGCGGCGGTGAGGTCGGGGAAGGCGCTCGTCACGATCCGGCCGGAGCGTGCCTGGAGCTCCACGTCGGCCTCCGTACGCACCACCACGACCCGGTGGCCGTCGAACTTCGGCTCGTACGCGAGCCCCGCGCCGCGCGGCAGGGTGCTTACGGAGGCGGCCAGCGCGACGCGGATCACGGTCGGGCTCCTCGCCCCTCGGGGAGTTTCCCGGCGCGGTCCGGGTCGACCAGCGGGGCGAAGAGATCGCCGTCGCGGTCCAGCCGCGGCGCGATGTCGTCGGCGAGGAAGACCAGGTCACCGGGGGCACGGCAGGCCTCGACCTCCTCCCAGGAGACGGGCGCGGACACGGTCGGCCGGGCGCGGGCGCGCAGGGTGTAGGGGGCGGCTGTGGTCTTGGCGGCGGAGTTCTGGCTGTGGTCGACGAAGACCTTGCCGGGCCGCAGTGCCTTAGCCATGCGGTGGACGACGAGGCCGGAGAGCTCGCGCTCGGCCTCCTGCGCGAGGACCTTCGCGTACGCCGACACCCGCTCGGACGGGGTCGGCTCCAGCGGCACCGACAGGTGCATGCCCTTGGAGCCGGAGGTCTTGGCGTACGCGTCGAGGCCGTCGGCGGCGAGGCGCTCGCGCAGCCAGAGCGCGGCCGCGCAGCACTCGACGATGGTGGCGGGCGGGCCGGGGTCGAGGTCGAGGATCAGCCGGTCGGCGACGGCGGGTGCGTCGCACGGCCACTGGGGGGTGTGGAACTCCACGACGAGGTTGGCGGACCACATCAGCGTGGCCAGGTCCGCGACGACCACCTGGCGGGCGGAGGGGTCCTCGGAGTGGGGCACCGGGGCGGTCTTCACCCAGTCGGGGGTGCCGGGCGGCGGATTCTTGGTGAAGAAGAGCTGGCCGTCCGGACCGTCGGGATAGCGCAGGAAGGACACCGGGCGGTCGTGGATGTGGGCGAGGAGGGAACCCGCGACGGTGGCGTAGTAGTGCAGCACCTCGCCCTTGGTGAAGCCGGTCTCCGGGTACAGCACCTTGTCGAGGTTGCTGAGCGCGATGCGACGGCCCTCCACCACTGTGATC
This sequence comes from Streptomyces sp. NPDC003034, assembly GCF_053591375.1. NCBI lineage: Bacteria > Bacillati > Actinomycetota > Actinomycetes > Kitasatosporales > Streptomycetaceae > Streptomyces > Streptomyces sp. NPDC003034. The sequence continues at coordinate 48,425 of NZ_JBSFTS010000008.1, read as the reverse complement.
GGCGTCATACGATGAGGTTGCCACGAAACGGGAGGAGCCGTGCGGTCCGTCTGGAATCGGGCGATCTCCTTCCGCCAGATCCACCTCACGGACGTCTGCTCTCTGGGGGCAGAGGTTCTCGCGCACTGATCTGCTGGGAGTCGGCGCGGCTCAGAGCCGATCGGGTGAGCGTGCGGTGCGTCGCGGCGGATGTGGCGGCAGTGGGGCCGGATTCAGGCGGAGGCCCGCTTGCTGGTCTTCTTCGCAGCGCTCTTCTTCGCGGCGGCCTTCTTCGTGCTGGTCTCGCCCGTGCTCTTCTTGGCGGCCTTGGCCGTGCTCTTCGTAGGGGCGCCGGCCGTGCTCTTCGTGGCGGAGGTGCTCTTCTTCCCGCCCGCTTCCTTCGGTGTCGCGGCGGACTTCTTCGCCCCGGAGCCCGTTGCCTTCCTGGCGGGTGCCGCCTTTTTCGCCGGGGCCTTCTTCGCGGTCCTGCGGGCAGGCAGCGTCCGGACCTCGGCCTCCGTTTCCTCGGCCTCCGCCTCCCCGGCCGCACCGCGCTCCCCGCGCGACTCCTTGGCCGCGCGGACGCTGTTCTCCAGGGCAGCCATGAGGTCGATGACCTTGCCGCCCTGCGGGGCGGCTTCTTCCTCGTGCGGAATCTCCACACCCTGGAGCCGGGCCTCGATCACTTGCTGGAGGGCTTCCTGGTACTCGTCATGGAGCGCGGACAGGTCGAAGTCCTGGGACAGCATGTCCATGAGGGACCTGGCCATCTGCAGTTCCTGGGGCCGGATGCTGACGTCCCCCTCCGGCGCGACGCCGGCGGCGGGCCGGACCTCGTCGGGCCACAGGCACGTCTGCAGCACCAGCGTGTCCTCGTGCACTCGGAGCACGGCCAGCGACTCCCTCGACCGGATGGCGATCTTCGTGACGGCGATCTGCCCGGCCTCGGTGAGGGCCTGCTTGAGCAGGGCGTAGGGCTTGGCAGCCGCACGATCGGAGGTGCCGACGTAGTAGGCCTTGGAGAACATCAGCGGGTCGATGGTCCCGGCGTCTACGAAGGCCAGCACGTCGATGAGCTTCTTGCTGGGAAGGGGAAGGTCGGCGAGGTCTTCGTCGGACAGCTTGATCATGCTGCCGTCCGGGGCCTCGTAACCCTTGGTGATCTCGTGGTACGGAATCTCCACGTCCTCGGCCTCGCATACCCGCCGCAGCCGCACCCGGGAGCCGTCCTTCTCGTGCACCTGGCGAAGCGGGATGTCGTGCTCCTCCGTGGCCGTGAAGAGCTGGACCGGGATCGTGACCAGCCCGAACGAGATGGCTCCTTTCCAGGTCGCCCTCATGCCGCGCTCCTTATCTCGGGACCCTCAGGCTAAGCCGAGGGCAGGGACCGCGACACTCGGCGAGTGCTGCTGGCTGACGCCGGGCTGCGCGTCAGTGGGGGCGCCCTCGCCGTGACCGAATCCCGCCACCTGGCCAAGGCCCTGAGGGCCGGGAGGCCGGTCGGATCGGTAGGCTCCCCGAGCCGGAACTAAAGATCACCGGGTTGGACATGTCATTCGACGCGGAGTGGTCACGGATCAGGGCCGACCAGGCCAGGATGCGCCTCGACCAGTCCGACGGCGGCGGGGGCGGTAGCGGGGGCGAGCCCGATCTGAAAACTTCGGCAGGTGACAAGAAGGCCGCGGCCGAGGCGATCCGGCAGGAGCTAGGTCCAGGTGCGGGTGTCGCGGGCCAGGGTGAAGAGGGCTTCTATGTCGGACGGGGTGAGCGGCGTGCGGGGCGGGGGGAAGTCGGAGGCGGTGGGCGGGGGTTGGAGGATGAGGATGTCGCGGAGGGAGGGGGCCACGTCGATGCGGGAGGCGTCGGCCAGGGCCAGGGCCGGGGCGACGCGGGCCCCCAGGACGAGGGCCGCGCGGGCCGCTGCGCGGCGGGTCCAGCGGGGGTCCGGGCGGGGTGCGGCGCGGCCGACCGTGAGCAGGAGATCGCCGACCGCCACGCGCTGACGGCGGCCCGGGACCGTACGGACGCAGAAGACCCCGGCGGGGCCGATGAGCAGGTGGTCGATGCGGCCCATGCCCGGGAGCGGGACGCAGTGCAGGGTCCGCCAGCCACCCGCTTCCAGGGCGTCGAAGGCCTCGCCCACCCGCTGCTGCGCCGCGAGGTCCTGGCGCAGGCGGTGGCGGGAGCGCGCGCCCGCCGACCCGTGCTCCAGCTCGCCGCACAGGGCCTCGCCCGGCCGGTTCGGGGCCAGGTCGCAGTCGGGGGGAAGGGCGAGGCGTATCAGGTCCGCCGCCGTAGGGACCGGGGGCGGGCCGATCGAAACGTTCCCGGTGAGGTAGGGACGCAGGGCGGTCAGGATCGCCTCGCGGTGGTCGTCCGCCAGAACGCTGACGCGGTTCGTCTGCCGGTCGTACCAGCCCACCGCCTGTCCGTCGGGCAGGCTGACATACAGTCGGCCGCGGCCGGGCCGGCCCCCCGGGGCCACTCTGAGTCCGCCCATCCGCCTCACCCCCGACGTCCATGGGAGCAGCCGGGGCGGCGTGCGGCAATCCCCCGGTTGTGTAACGACTCCGACGGGACCCTGCGACCTCGCTGTTACAAGATCAGCGCCCGGCCGCAACGGCCGGCGCCTACGTTGGTCCCCCGGGCACGTTGGATGTGCCGGCTCCCGACCAGCAGCACCGAAGGATCGCCGTGAGTACCGTCAGCCGCAGCCGCACTGTCGTCCGCGCCGCCGCCGTGACCGCGTGCGCCGCTGCCGTGCTGGCCCTGCCCACCGCCGCCGCCCTCGCCGAGGGGTTGCCGGCCGCCTCGGCCGCGCACTCGGCGGGCCCGCAGCGGACCTTGGTCAAGACCCTCTCCCTCGCGGACGGCCTCTCCACGGCGAAGGTCTACCGCATCGCCGCCAACGCCCATCGGGCCGACATCCTGACCGCCGACGGCCACAAGGCGGCCACCCTGACCAGCCGTGACGGCGTCACCGCCGTCGGATCGGCCGGCGCCCTGCACGCGGCACTGCGTCCGGACGGGCGGCTGACGTCCTGGGTGGGTGACCCTGCCGCGCAGGGCGGCGGCCACGCCGTCGAGGGCGACGGGTACAAGACGGGCACGCGGAGCGGGCAGCTCGTCCACGCCTCCGCTGAGCGTACGAGTGGCAGTACGGGTACCGGGGCGGGTACGGGCAGCGGCGCCGCCCGCAGCGGTTCCCTGGCCGGCGGCCCCGCCGACGCGCCGCACCCGATCACGCTGGCCGGCGGGCCGGGCGAGGGCGGGCTGCTGCTGGCCGCGGGCGGCGGTATCGCGGCGCTCGGCGCCGCCGGGCTCGGCTACGCGATGCTGCGCCGCGGGCGTACGGAAGGCTGACCCCGCCCGACCCGCACGCGGCCGCACGACCCACACGAGGCCGCCCGACCCGCACGGGACCGCCGACCCGCACGAGGCCGCCGGCCACAGCGCCTCAGGCGCGTGGGGGTTTCGACCACGGCCAGCGGATCTTCGGCTTCTCGGCCGACGGGGCGTAGGTGTACTTCCAGCCCCTCTGGAGCCCCAGCCGCTTGGTGTAGCCCGACGGAACGCGTTCGTAGAGGAGCACCGTCGGGGGGCCGCCGTCGGGCGCCGGCACGGGGATCTCGTACCACTTCGGCGGATGACCGGTCAGGCCGAGGAGGACGGGGAGGACCCGGCCGTCCATCGGGCCGCCCTCGAAGGGGGTCGGTTGGCTTCTCACCGCACCAGTGTCCCAGTGTCACAGCAGGTGGGCCGCCGCGGAGACCACCGGGATCACGCGCCGGGCCAGCACGCCGACCGGGCCGTCCGCCGGTTCCAGGGCCAGCGCCGCCCGCGCGGCGGCCGCCGTCTGCGCGTCCGTCGCCGCCGTCGCGGCGAGGAGGGCGATGAACTGGTCCACCAGCCAGTCCCGGAGTTCGTCCACGCCCGGCTGCTTGCCCTCGTCGATCCAGATGAGGGAGGCGCCCTCGACCGCCGTGATCCAGGTCCGGACCATCATGCGCAGCCGCGGCCCCGGCGCCGGGACTGCCAGGTGGACGAGGATCTGCTGCGCGGCCGCCCGGCGGATGCCGTCCACGGTCGCCGTCGTGCGGGAGGTTTCTACGACGCTGCCGCCCTGGAGGAGGGCCGCGAAACCGGCGTCGTGTTCGTCGACGAAGGCGAGGTAGCGGTCCAGGGCCCGGGAAAGCCGCCTGGTGAGGGGGCCTTCCTGGGGCTCGGCGAAGCACAGTTCGAGGACGTCCGCCGCGGAGCGCAGGGCCGCCTCGTACAGCTGCTGCTTGCCGCCGGGGAAGTAGCGGTAGACGAGCGGACGCGAGACCCCGGCGGCCTCCGCGACATCGTCCAGGGAGATCTCCTCCGGCGCCCGGTGCGCGAACAGCGAGAGGGCGGCGTCGAGGAGTTGGGCTCGCCGCTCCTCGACGCTCAGCCTTCGGTAGGCGCGTACGGTCATGCCCGCAGGGTAACCGCAGGCAGCCGCCGGGAGCCCCGGAAGGGGACGGACGGGACGGGACAGGAACGGACGGGAGGGGACGGGGAAGGCCGGAACGGCCCGGGCTCAGGCCAGGAGTCCGGAGCTCTTCCACAGCCTGCGGCCGACCCCGCGCAGAACGCCGATGTCATCGAGGAAGTCGGTGAGCCGCTTGGCGCCCGTCTGCATGACCTCGCGCCGGTGACCGCTCGCCTTGACCTGGGCGAGGGCTTCGCGCCGGTCGAGGCCCATGTTCTCGTAGACCTGCGGGTTGACGAAGGCGAGCGAGAAGACACGGGCCGCCTCACCGCAGCTGACGCGGGTCAGTTCCTGCTCCCAGCGCGGGGCGGTGAGCATCTGGCGGCGCAGTTCCTCCCGGGCGTACCGGACGTGCCGGGCCTCTTCTATGACGTGGATCCGGGTGACTCCGCGGACCAGCGGCTGGACCCGCTCGTCCGGGAAGGTCAGGCGCTGCATCCAGTCGAGGATCTCCTCGCCGAGGAGCGTGCAGGCGAAGGAGCCGGGGGTGGTGGAGACGGTCTTCAGGACCCGCGCGAGGTTGTGGTTGACGCGGGAGACCGGGTACGCGGGCGCGCCGGCCTTTTGGATCATGCGGGCGAACATCATGGAGTGGCGGCACTCGTCGGCGATCTCTGTGAGGGCGTAACGGACGTGATTGCTGGTCAGGGACTTGTCGTAGATGTGCCGGACCAGCAGCTGCATGAGGATGATCTCGAACCAGATGCCGAGCGAGCCGAGCGCCGCCGCCTCGTGCCGGGAGAGGTCGATGCGCTGCTCCTCGCCCATCTTCTTCCACAGCGGCGTGTCGTAGAGGGAGAGCAGCTCGGGTGGCCAGTAGTACTTGCCCTCGGCCATCGGGGCGTCCCAGTCCAGCTCCTTGTCGGGGTCGAAGGAGTGCTTTGCCGAGGATTCGAGCAGTCGCGCGGCGATCTGCTCGCGGTCCTTGAGCGGACCGAGGGCGTCCCCGGGCACTGCTCGATCGGTCACCGTCGTCATGACTTCGGACACCTCGCTCATTGTGTTACCGGCGGTCACTCCTTATGAGACTGCGCGTCAGCAAGACCGTCAATCCCCCGCGCGGCACTTGTTGACCAGCCGTCTACCAACGTGTGACCCTGCCAACTGTCCGGTCCCGCAGGGCAGTACGTGGCACGAGGGGGCGTCAGTGTCGACGCAGGAGCTCTACACCAACGACCCGGGCGAGCGTGTCTGGCAGGTCCCCGCCTCGGGCTCGGCGCGTTTCAGCTGGGAGTACGACGAAGGCCGCGAACGGCTCCTCGCCCTCTACCAGAAGGGCAAGGACAAGCAGTGGGACGGCGCCAAGCGCATCGACTGGGCCGTCGAGGTGGACCCGTACGATCCGCTGGGCACCCCGGACGAGGTCCTCACCCTGTACGGGACGCGGCACTGGGCCAAGCTCAGCGAGAAGGACAAGGGCGAGCTGCGCCGGCATTACTCCTCCTGGCAGTTCAGCCAGTTCCTGCACGGCGAGCAGGGCGCGATGGTGTGCGCCGCACGCATAGTGGAGTCGGTGCCGGACCTGGACGCGAAGTTCTACTCCGCCACGCAGACCATGGACGAGGCCCGGCACGCCGAGATCTTCGGGCGTTTCCTGCACGAGAAGATCGGGATGCTCTACCCGATCAACGAGAGCCTGCGGGGGCTGCTGGGTGACACCCTGCGCGACTCCCGCTGGGACATGCCGTACCTGGGCATGCAGGTGCTCATCGAAGGCCTGGCGCTGGCCGCCTTCGGCATGATCCGCGATACGACGGACAAGCCGCTGCCGAAGCAGATCCTGGCGTACGTGATGCAGGACGAGGCCCGGCACGTGGCCTTCGGCCGGATGGCGCTACGGGACTACTACAAGCAGCTGACGGACGCGGAGCGGCGCGAGCGCGAGGAGTTCGTGATCGAGGGCTGCTACCTGATGCGGGACCGGCTGCGCGGGGTGGAGGTGCTGGAGAACTTCGGCGTGCCGCGGAAGGAGGCGGAGCTCTACAGCGAGCAGTCGGAGTTCCTGCACCTGTTCCGCAAGCTGCTCTTCAGCCGGATCGTGCCCTGTGTGAAGGACATCGGGCTGTGGGGGGAGCGCTTGCAGCGGGCGTATCTGGACATGGGGGTCTTCGAGATGGGTGACTCCAATCTGGACCAGCTGATGCGGCAGGACGAGGAGATCGCCGAGGCGCTGGACCGCGAGCGGTTCGCGGCCGAGGAGGCGGAGCGGGTGGCGGAGGTGGCGGCGGCCATCGACCAGGGCTCGACCGACCGGGGCCGGGGCTTTGCCGAGTAGGGCGGGGCCCCGGGGACCGGGGCCGGGGCTCCGCCGGCTAGGACGGGCGCGGGCTGACCGGCCCGCGGCACCGGCCCGCGCCACCGGCAGCGGCCGGACGGCACCGGCCGGGCATTGGTCGGCGCGGCGTGGTCAGGCCGGGCGTGGTCGGGGCGGGCGTGGTCAGGCCGGGCATGGTGAGGCCGGGCGCGGTCAGGCCGGGCATGGTGAGGCCGGGCGCGGTCAGGCCGGGCATGGTGAGGCCGGGCGCGGTCAGGCCGGGCATGATGGGCCGGGCGTCGTCGGCCCTGGTGTCAGTCGGCCCTGGTGTCAGTCGGCGAGGGCGGCCTTCATCACCGACCGGGCGATCGGCGCCGCCGCGCTGTTGCCGCTGATGTCGCCCCGCACCCCCGACGCGTCCTCCACCACCACCGCCACCGCCACCGCCGGCTCGGCCGCTCCCTCCGCCTTGGCCCAGGCGATGAACCAGGCGTACGGGGTCCCCGCGTTGCCCACGCCGTGCTGCGCCGTACCCGTCTTCCCGCCGACCGTCGCGCCCGGGATCGCCGCGTTCTTCCCGCTGCCGTCCTCCACCACCTCCACCATCAGCTCCTGCAGCCGCAGGGCGGTGACCGGGTTCATGGCCCGGCCGAGGCTGCGCTGGTCGCCGCGGCGGACGTGGTCGCCGTCGCTCTGCGTCGTGCGCTCCACGAGGTACGGGGACTTCAGCTCACCGCCGTTCGCGACCGCCGCCGCCACCATCGCCATCTGCAACGGCGTGGCCTTGGTGTTGAACTGCCCGATCGAGGACAGGGCCAGCTGGTCCCGGCTCATGTCGGTGTCGAAGTTGGACCGGGACACCCACGACGGCACCCGCAGCCCCCCGTCGTTGAAGCCGAACCGCTCCGCCGCCGCGACCATGGCCCGCAGCCCGACCCGTACGCCGATCTTCGCCATCACCGTGTTGCACGACCATCGCACCGCCTCCGCCATCGAGGCGTCCTCGCAGCCCGTGCCCGCGTTCGGCAGCAGGGTGCTGGTCCCGGGCAGCGGGTAGGGGTCGGGGGTGTCGGTCGGCGCGTGCGCGTCGGTGACCACCCCGGTGTCGAGGGCGGCCGCCGCCGTCACGATCTTGAAGGTGGAGCCGGGCGGGTACGTCTCGCGCAGCGCCCGGTTGAGCATCGGCCTGGCGGGGTCCGCGTTCAGCCGCGCCCAGGCCTCCTTGACCCGTGTCCCCGTACCGGAGAGCACCGACGGATCGTAGGAGGGGCTGCTGACGAGCGCGAGGATCCTCCCGGTGGCCGGCTCCACGGCGGCGACCGCGCCGCGCTTGCCCGCGAGGCCGGTGTAGGCGGCGCGCTGCATTGCGGCGCGGATGGTGGTGGCGGCGTTCCCACCGTCCGGGCGGCCGCGGGCCAGGTCGTACCAGAGCGGGAAGGCCGAGAGCCCCGGGTGGGCGCCCGACAGGATCCCGTCCTCGGCGCGTTCGACGAAGCTGGTCCCGTACGTCTGGGAGGAGAAGCCGGTGACGGGCGCGTAGAGCGGCCCGTGCCCGTACGTCCGCTCGTAGCGCAGCAGTTGGCGACTGTCGCGGGAGCCGGTGACGGGCCGCCCGTCGACCAGGATGTCGCCGCGCGGTTGCGCGTACCGCTCGATGACCGGGCGCTTGTTGGCCGGGTTGGCTCCGTAGGCGGCGGATTCCCAGACCTGTACACGCGCGATGTTGACCAGCAGGGCGGCGAGCAGCATCGCGCAGAAGTACGCGCACCAGCGGATGTAACGGATCACGGGGCGGCCTTCCGGGGTTCGGGCCTGCGCGCGCTGTCGCTGAGCCGGACCAGCAGGGCGACGATGATCCAGTTGGTGACGACGGAGGAGCCGCCCTGGGCCAGGAAGGGCATGGCCATGCCGGTGAGCGGGATCAGGCCGGTGACGCCGCCGGCGATGACGAACACCTGGAGGGCGACGATCGAGGCGAGGCCGGTGGCGAGCAGTCGGCCGAAGGGGTCGCGCAGGGCCAGCCCGGCGCGGAAGCCGCGGGAGACGAGCAGCCCGTAGAGGAGCAGGATCGCGCAGAGGCCGACGAGACCGAGCTCCTCACCGGCGGTGGCGAGGATGAAGTCCGACTTGGCGGCGAAGCCGATGAGGAAGGACTGGCCGTGGCCGAGCCCGGCGCCGAGGAGGCCGCCGGCGCCGAAGGCGAAGAGGGACTGGGCGAGCTGGCCGGGTCCTTCGCCCCGCTCGATGGAGGCGAAAGGGTTCAGCCAGTCCTCGACGCGGCTGTGCACATGGGGTTCGAAGGTCCCGACGGCGTACGCGCCCACCCCGGCCAGGATCAGGCCGATCGCGATCCAGCCGATCCGGCCGGTGGCGGTGAACAGCATGATGACGAAGAGGCCGAAGAAGAGGAGCGAGGTGCCGAGGTCGCGCTCCAGGACGAGCACGCCGACGCTGAGCAGCCAGATCGCGAGGATCGGACCGAGGACGCGGCCGGGCAGGAGGCGCAGCTTCCAGAAGAGCCGGCGGCCGGTGAGGGCGAGGGCGGTGCGGTTCGCGGCGAGGTAGGAGGCGAAGAAGACGGCGAGCAGGATCTTGGCGAACTCACCCGGCTGGAAGGAGAGTCCGGCGAACCGGATCCAGATGTGCGCGCCGTTGACCGCCGGGAAGAAGACGGGGACCAGCATCAGCGCGAGGGCGGCGGCGACGCAGAGGTACGCGTAGCCCTGGAGCACCCGGTGATCGCGCAGCAGGGCGACGACGAGGACGAAGAGCGCCATCCCGAGGGCGGACCAGCGGAGTTGGTCCCCGGCGGTGAGGTGGGCGGGGGTGGTCGCGTCGAGGCGCTGGATGAGGACGAGGCCGAGGCCGTTGAGCAGGACGGCGATCGGGAGCACGAGGGGATCGGCGTACGGGGCCCTGAGGCGGACGGCGAGGTGCGCGAGGAGGGCGGCGGCGGCGAGGCCGCCGGCGTACCGGGCGGCGGCGGCCGGGACGTGGCCGGTGGTTCCCAGACCCACGTGGACGTAGCCGAGGACGGAGATCAGGACGGCGCCGGCCAGAAGCGTCAGCTCGGTACCGCGGCGCTTGGCGGCGCGGGCGTCCGGGGGTGGGGGCGCGGGCTCCACCACCTTTGCCGTCAGAGCGGTCATGCGGGAAACGTAGCAAGCGAGGGGATGGTATGTCCGTTTATGTCATAGTGAGCCGAAGAGTAGTCAGAATCAGTCGGCGGGGTGGGCGCCGACCACGGGGGCACGGCCCGGAACGAGGAGCGTCGGCGCATGGGACCTGTGGAGTTCATCGTCCTCGCCTTTCCGGAGGAGCAGCTGCGGGTACCGGCGGTCGAGGCGGTGATGGGCCTGCGGAAGACCGGGGTCGTACGCCTGATCGACGGGCTCGTGGCGACGAGGACGGCGGCGGGTGAGGTGCTGGCGGCGGAGTTCGACGAGTTCGTGGAGCTGCGGGGCCTGCTGACGGGGCGGGACGCGGCCCGGCTGATCGGGCCGGAGGACGTGCGGGAGGCGGGGGAGCTGCTGGAGCGCGGGAGCTGCGCGCTGCTGCTGGTGGTCGAACACGTATGGGCCGAGGACGCGGCCATCGCCGTACGGGCGGCGGGCGGCCGGATCGTGGGATCGGTCCGGATCCCGGCGGAGTGGGTGCCGGCGGACCGGCCGGGGGTGGCGTGATGTTCATCCGGCCGGTCGGAGCGACGGTACGGGCGGCGAACCGGCCCGCGGGGCGGCCGCTCCTGCGGGGGCTGCTGAGGCGGGCGGTCGACGCGGAGGCCCTGGCGGGCGGCCCGATCCCGGCTCGGGCCGGCGCGGGCACCCACGCCGACCCGGACGCGGGCAACGACGCCGGCTCCGGCGCGGCGGCGGCGCCCGGCCCGGCCGACGCTCCGGCGGACGCGGCCGGCCGGGCAGCGCCCGCCGTCCCCACGGGTGCTCCGGTGGCGCCGGGCGGCCTGGTGGCCGAGCTGACGCAGCTGGCCGGCCTGGCCCGGGCGGGCCTGCTGACACCGGAGGAGTTCACCACGGCCAAGGCCCGCCTGCTGCGCGGCTGAGGCGGCGGGGCCCCCACCGCACCGCACCGCACCGTCCCGGAACCACACCGTCCTTCCGCTCCCCCGGCGAGGCGGGGAATCGGCCGGACGGGTGGGGGTTCGGAGGTGGGGCGGCCCGGGAGGGGGATTTGTCATACCGGGCGTGGCAGCATCGGGGGCCGGAGGTGATCACATGTCACGTCGGCTGCTCCATGCCGCCTGCATCGCCGCGGTGTTCGCCCTCGCCGGGCCGGCCGTGGCCACCCGCGCCGAGCCGTTGCCCGCGGACCAGCCCGTCGGGGTCCTGCTCACCCGCCTGCAGGGCCTGTACCAGAAGGCCGAGGAGGCCACCGAGGCGTACAACGCCACCGAGGTGGCGCTCGCCGCACGGCAGGCCGAGGAGCGGCGGCTCAGTGCCGAACTCGGCCGGGCCCGCAACGACCTCGGCTCCGAGAAGGCCGCCGTGGGGCGCCTGGCCCGGGAGCAGTACCAGCGCGCCCGGGGCCTGTCCCCCTACGCCCGGATGCTGCTCGCCGGTGACCCACGGGCCGCCCTGGAACAGCGCCGGCTCGCCGCCCGCGAGGCCGCCCGCCGGGCCGCCGTACTGGAGCGCCTCGCCCGCGGCGAGAAGCACGCCGGAACCCTCGCCACCGCGGCCCGCAAGGCCCTGGACGCGCAGCAGACCCTGACAGCGCAGCGCAAGCGGCACAAGGAAGAGGTGGAGGCGCAGCTCAAGGAGGTGCAGCGGATGCTGGCCTCCCTGACTCCGGCTCAGATCGCCCAGATCGACGCTCGGGAGGCCGCCGACACGGCCACCGCGCAACGGGACCTGGTGCATTCGGGCCGGCTCGGAAGCCCCGGCTCCGCGCCCACCCGTACGCCCACGGCCGCGGGCGGCGCCGCCCTGCGGTACGCGGCGGCCCAGATCGGCAAGCCGTACCTCTGGGGCGCCGAGGGGCCCGGGTCCTTCGACTGCTCCGGGCTGACCTCCCGGGCCTGGTCCCACGCGGGACGCTCGATTCCCCGGACCAGCCAGGAGCAGTGGGCGCGGCTGCCGAAGGTCGCGCTGGATCAGCTGCGGCCCGGGGATCTGGTGGTCTACTTCCCCAAGGCCACGCACGTCGGCCTGTACCTGGGCGGCGGCAAGGTGATCCAGGCGCCCCGGCCGGGGGCCCGGGTCAAGGTCTCGCCCCTCGCCGCCAATCCGCTCCTGGGCGCCGTACGGCCGGACCCGGACGGCACTCCCCTCGACCGGTACGTCCCCCCGCCCCTGCCGGAGGCGGTTCCGGGAACCGGTGGCGGGGACGACCACACCGGCTACTCCGCCGAGGAGGGCCCCGGATCGCCCGGGCCGCCCGGCGAAGAGGCGGAAGGGGCCTAAGACGCCGAAGAGGCGGAGCCGGCCGCGGCCACCTCGGACAGGTAGTCCGCCGCGTCCTCGGGGTCGTAGAAGTACGCGTCGAAGTCGGCCGGGTGGTCGAAGCCGTTGGCGATCCGGTCCGCCACCGGCTGGAGCCGCCCGGCCGCGTCGATCAGGTTCAGGACGTGCTCCGGCGGGACGTCCAGCATCGCGTTCGTCCACTGGGTCGCCGGCTTGCCCGCGGTGAACCAGAACTTGTCGAAGGTCGCCTTCATCCAGGCCTCGTCGAACGGGTTGTCCCCGTGCATCAGGATCGAGGACAGGTACGAGGCCGCGCACTTGGCGGCGGAGTTCGAGCCCTGGCTGGTGACCGGGTCGTTGGTGACGACCACGTCCGCGACGCCGAGGACCAGTCCCCCGCCCGGCAGGCGCCCGATGGGCTTGCGCACCACCGGCGCGTAACGGCCCGCCAGGGTGGCGCCGGCGTCCGTCAGCTCCACCTCGGTCGCCCGCGCGTACTCCCACGGCGTGAACTTCTCCATCAGCTCCAGCGTCAGCGCGAGGTGCTCCCCCGGGTCCTGGATGCCCTTGAAGACGTCCACCGGACCGCCGGGAACGCCCTCCCAGAAGAGGATGTCCGCCCGGCCCGAGAGGGTGAGGGCCGGCATCACGAAGAGCTCGCCGACGCCCGGCACCAGGTTGCAGCGGACCGCCTCGGTGTCCGGGTGCTCCGGGCGGGGTCCGAGCCCGTGCACGTAGCTGACCGCGAGCGAACGCCTCGGGGTGTCGTACGGGGAACGCGCCGCGTCCCGCCCGAACAGCGACACGAGCTCGCCCTTGCCGGCGGCCACCAGCACCAGGTCGTAGGTACGGGAGAAGAAGTCGAGATCGGCGACGGAGGCACCGTGGATGACCACCTGCCCGCCGCGCTGCGCGAAGGTGTCGAGCCAGCCGGCCATCTTCAGGCGCTGGTCGACGGATTGCGCGTGGCCCTTGAGGCGGCCGAGCCAGTCGACGGCGCGGTCGGCGTCGGGGGCGGCGACGGAGACGCCGACGCCCTGGATCCGGGGGGCCTGCCGCTCCCAGAAGCCGAGCTGGAGGTCCCGCTCGTGCTGGAGCGCCGTGTCGAACATGACCTGCGTGGACATGACCCGGCCGCCGCGGATCTCGTCCGGCGTCCGGCTGGACATGAGGGTGACCTCGTACCCCTTCGACTGGAGGCCGAGGGCGAGCTGAAGACCGGACTGGCCGGCTCCGACGACGAGTATCCTGCGCATCTCACGTTCTCGATTCGGGTCTTTCGGTACGGCTCCGCCAGGTACGGATACGCCTGTACGGCACGCCGGTACGGGCTAGGCGGGCGTGGTGTCGAGGGCGTGGTCCACCAGGGCGAGCAGGGACTCCACGACCGTGACCCGGCTCCGCGCGTCCATGATCACGACCGGTACCCGGGCCGGGACGGAGAGCGCCTCGCGCACGTCCTCGGGCTCGTACGGGGCGGAACCCTCGAAGTGGTTGACGGCCACGGCGTACGGGAGCCCGCAGCTCTCGAAGTAATCGAGTGCGGGGAAGCAGTCGCGCAGCCGTCGCGTGTCGGCCAGGACGATGCCCCCGACGGCTCCGCGCGCCAGGTCGTCCCACATGAACCAGAACCGCTCCTGGCCCGGGGTCCCGTACACGTAGAGGACGAGGTCGTCGGCGAGCGTGACACGGCCGAAGTCCATCGCGACGGTGGTGGTGTTCTTGTCCGGCGTGCCGGACAGGTCGTCGGTCGGGAGGCTGGCCTGGGTCATCACCGCCTCGGTACGCAGCGGCGTGATCTCCGAGACGGAGGTGACGAAGGTCGTCTTGCCGACCCCGAAGCCGCCCGCGACCAGCACCTTGACGGCGACGGGCGCCCGGGAGCGGTCGTACTGCCACGGCTGGACGGGCTCGTCCTCGATCCCGGCGACGGCGGATGCAAAGACGGCGGATCCGGAGAAGCCGGACCCGGAGACGGCGGATCCGGAGAGGCCGGATTCAGAGACGGCGGAGCCCACTGAGCACCCTTTCGAGCAGCGCGCGTTCGGGGCGGCCGGCGCCGTGCCCCGTCCCGTAGACGCGAATCCTTCCCTGGTCCGCGAGGTCGCTGACGAGGACGCGCACCACACCGAGCGGCAGCTTCAGCAGTGCGGCGATCTCGGCGATCGTGCGCATGCGGCGGCAGACCTCCACGATCGCCGGCATCTCGGGCATGCGGTCGGGCTTCGGCCCCTGCGGCCCGGGGCCGCCGTCCAGGGCGGCGACGAAGGTCTCCACCAGCAGGACCTGCGTGAAGCGGGTCCGGCCACCCGTGAGGGAGTACGGGCGCACGCGGGCGGGGCGGCGGTCGGCGCCGCGTATCGGCAGCTGGTCGCCGGCCGTACTCCTCACGGGGTCTTCTCCATCGACTGGCGCAGCTCGCTGCGGACTTCGGGGGTCAGGACGTGGCCGGCGCGGCCGACGAACAGAGCCATGTGGTAAGCCACGACGCTCATGTCGCAGTCGGGGGTGGCGTGCACGCCCAGCAGCGAACCGTCGCTGATCACCATGACGAAGACGGAGCCGTGCTCCATCGCCACCATGGTCTGCTTGACGGAGCCGCCGTCCATGAGGGCGGCGGCGCCGGTGGTGAGGCTGGCGAGGCCGGAGACGATGGTGGCGAGGTCGGCCGAGGCTCCGCGGGGGCCCGTGGCCGGCCGCTGCGCGGCCTGCGTCGCACGTTCCGTCGCCGGTTCGGAGGACAGCAGCAGGAGCCCGTCCGAGGACACGACGGCGACGGAGTTGACGCCGGGGACCTCCTCGACCAGGTCGGTCAGAAGCCACTGAAGGTTTCGGGCCTGGGTGCTCAGTCCGTACGTACTGGGCGCGGTCATGTGCGTGCCTCCTGTGCGGTGTCCCCCCGGTCGGTCTGCCCCTGGCCCGGGGCCTCGCCCTGTGCCCGGCCGCGGCTCCGGCTCCCGGCCTGGCCCTGCGCGAGCTCGGCGGCGACGACGCGCCGGCCGTCCTGGGCTCCCTGGTAGAAGCCGCCGAGGCGGCGCCGCAACTCGTCGGCGTCCACCCGGCGCGGCGGCTCGGGCCGTACGTCGTCCCCGCCTCCGGCGGCCACCGTGCGCGGAGTGCGCTTGGGCAGGCCCTTGTCCGTGAGGACCTCGGCGTGGTCGGCGTCGTCGGGGTCGGCGGGGTGGCCGCCCTGGCGGGGAAGCCAGGCCTCCTCGGCCGGGGCCTGGCCGTGCGGGTCGGCCTCCTGCGCGGTTTCCCGTACGTCGACCGGTTCCCCGGCATCCGGCGCCGGGGCCGTGGCCGCGCGGGCGGGGTCGGACGCCGCGAAGGCCTCCGGTTCCGCGTCGGGGACGACCCGCGCGAGCAACTGCTCCTCGGGGCCGGGCCCGGCCAAAGCCTCCGCCGCGGGGGCCGGGACGGTGACGCCCTCCTCGGCCGGCGGCAGCGGCGCGTCCGGGACCACCCGGGCCAGCAGTTCCTCGGCCGCGGCGGGCTCCGGCAGCAGCTCGGCGTCGTGCTCGGACGGATGCCCGGGCACGGACTCGGTCACGGCCTCGGGCAGCGGCTCCGGCAGGACCTCCGGCAGCGGATCCGCCCCGGCGGCCGGGACCGCCGGCTGTTCCGGCAGCGCCGGCGCCAGCGGCTGCGGCGCGGCGTCCGCATCGTCCGCGGCTTCGCGGCCGCCGGGGGCATCGGCGAGCTCAGCCGCGTCCGCCTCCGGTGCCTCGAGGGCCGCCGCCCCGCGGCTGCGGGCCGGCAGGGTGTTCTCGTTCGCCTCCGCCATCACACCCGGCAGCCGCAGCACGGGCGCGCCGGGCGCGGCCAGCGTGTGGACGGGGGACGTGGGCGAGGTGGCCGGGAGCAGCGCCGCCGGGACGACCACCAGGGCTTCGGTCCCGCCGTGCCGGGGGGCGCGCAGCTCGGCGGTGATCCCGTGCCGCGCCGCGAGCCGTCCGGCCACGTACAGGCCGAGGCCCAGGCCGTGTTGCTCCTCGGGCTCCTCGTCGTACGCCTCGGGCGTGGACAGCCGCGCGTTCAGCGATGCGAGGCGGTCCTCGGTGATCCCGATGCCCTCGTCCACGACGGACAGCACCACGGCACCGGAGTCCAGCAGCCGTCCGGACACCTTCACCTTGGCCTCGGGCGCCGAGAACGTCGTCGCGTTCTCCAGCAGCTCGGCCAGGACGTGCGAGAGGTCGTCGGCGGCGTGCCCCGCGACGTGGGTACAGGAGGGCACCGCCGCGAGGTCGACCCGCTCGTAGCGCTCGATCTCGCTCACCGCGGCCCGCAGGACGTCGACCAGCGGTACCGCCGCGCCCTGCCCGGGGCCGTGCTCCTGCCCGGCGAGTACCAGCAGGTTCTCGTTGTGGCGGCGCATCACGGTCGCGAGGTGGTCGAGCTTGAAGAGGGTCGCGAGCCGGTCCGGGTCCTGCTCCTTGGACTCCATCTCCTCGATGACGGTGAGCTGGCGCTCGACCAGCCCCAGGGTCCGCAGCGACAGGGAGACGGAGGTCGTCGACATGGTGCGGCGGTGTTCCTCCAGGCTGGCACGCAGCTTGGTCAGCTCCGCCTCGGCCGCCTCCCGGCCGGCGGTCAGGGCCTCGTTGCGGCCGATGATCCGGCGGCGGTCGGCGTCGAGCCCGGCGATCCGGGTGTGCAGGGACACCGTCTGGTCCCGCACCGCGTTCAGGTGGCGTACGACCTCGGCGAACTCGTCGTTGCGGCCGGTGAACCGCACCGGCTCCACCGAGCCCTCCGGCGTGGCCAGGCGGGCCGCGCCGCGGCGCAGGACCGACAGCGGCCGGGTCAGCGACCGGGCCACGGCGGTCGAAACGCCGACGACGACCAGGAAGAGCACGCCCAGCAGCGCGACCGTCAGCTCCAGCCGGGTCACGTCATCGTCGCGCAGGGCCGCGAGCGCGCTCGCCCGCTGGCCCGCGAGGGTGGACTCCACGGACCGCATGCGGTCGACGCGGGCGGTGAGCGCGGGGCTGATGGTCTCCCCGTCGGTCTTGCGGTCGGCCGCCGACAGGGTGGGCCGGTCGGTGAGCCGCTTGAGGTGCTCGTCGGCCGCCTTGACCTCGGGGCCGGTGACGGTGACGGCGAGGGTCTGGCGCACCTCCGGCCGGGCGACCCGCGCGAAGTCGTCCAGGGCGGCCTGCTCCCGTACGCGCGCACGCTGGGCGGCGGCGGTGAGTTCGTCCACCACGGCCGCGTTGGGGGGCTGCTCGCCGCGGGGGACGGCCAGCGCGGCGAGCAGCAGTCCACGGGTGGCCGAGGCCTGTTCCACGGCCTGGCCCAGCGGGGCCAGCGGGCGGGTGGTGGCGAGGGCGGCCCCGGCGCGCGGCGGGGTCAGCTCGGCGAGCCGGTCACCGGGCGCGAGCAGGGCCGCTATGACACCGGCGTAGGCCTGGTGGGCGGCGAGGGCGGTGCCCTTGCCGTCGACGGTCTCGGTGCGGACGGCCTGGACACGGCCGAGGGCCAGGGCGAGTTCCTCGTCGGCCTCCGCCCGTACCTCGGCCAGCTGCCGGTCGGTGCGCGTGGTGCGCTCCTGGAGGGGCTCCTTGGCGGAGCCGGGGCGGCCCTTGGCGATGTACTCGATGACGGCGTCGCGCTCATCGCCGAGGAGGTGCGCGAGAGTGAGGGTGTGCCGGGTCTGTTCCGCGAGGGTGACCAGGCGCTGGGAGTCGTTCAGTTCCGTCGTGGCGGTGAGGACGGCGGGGGCCCCCGCCGCGAGGACGGTGAGGCCGGCGACGGCCACGCCCACGACCAGCCTGCGGCGCACGCGGACGCGGCGTCCTGCGGGGGCCGGGCCGTCTGTGGCGGTGCCGTTCTTCCGAGACCGCTTCTTCTGCACCGGTACTCGCAATCCTGTACGTGGGCTCTTGCTCGTCTACTCGTGTGGCCGAGGTAACGGCCGGTCAACAAGTAAACGCTCCCTGCCCCCTCGTACCGCCTCAGACCATCGCAGTGTGTTGGGGAGAGAGCCGCCCATCGCCCACCCGGCCACTCGAACGAGTGAACATCAAGGATGAGTTGGCGGCCAACTCGGACACCGCGTGCCAGAGCGCCTCCGTGGACCGGCGGTTGAAAGATCGCCGGGGGCTTTGGCAGTATGCCCCGCCCACGTCGCCGGAGGCCGGCGGACACGGCCCCCGCACCGCCCCGTTCCCTTTGGTACGGACTTTTCCGCCGCCGCCCCCGGGGTCCGGGCGGGGCCCGGGCGGGCGGGCAGGATGTCAGCATGCGCATCGACCTCGCCACCGCACCCGGAAACCCGGAACGCCCCAACGAGGACTGGGCGTCGGCGGCGGTGCCCGCGGCGGGCGGCGGCGTACTGGTCGCCCTGGACGGGGTCACCCCGCCGCGCGGCGAGGACGGCTGCGTGCACGGAGTGCCGTGGTTCGCGGCCCGCCTCGGCGGCCGATTGACCGAACTGTCCGGATCGCGGCGGGACATGCCGCTCGACCGGATCCTGGCCGAGTCCGTCCGCGCCACCGCCGAGGCCCACGTCGGCACCTGTGACCTTTCTCACAGGCGCACCCCGCAGGCGACGGTCGTCGTGGTCCGCTGGGACGAGGCGTACGTGGAGCATCTCGTGCTCTCGGATTCCGTACTGCTGCTCCAGTCGCCCGGGGGCGGGGTGACGGCGGTGCGCGACGACCGGCTGGACCGGGTCCCCCGGGAGGTGCTGCGGTCGGTGGCCGCGACCGACGCGCTGCGCAACGCGGCGGGCGGCTTCTTCACGGCCGCCGCGGACCCGGCGGTGGCGGCCCGGGCGGTGACCGGACGCACCCCGCGCGGGGAGGTCCGGGCGGTGGCTGCGCTCACCGACGGGGCGAGCCGGTGGACGGACACGTTCGGGGAGGGCGACTGGGCCGAATGCATGCGGGTGCTGCGCAAGGAGGGCGCGCAGGGGCTCATCGGCCGGGTCCGCGCCATCGAGTCCGACCCGGCCCGCCGTGTGCCTCGCGGCAAGCGGCACGACGACGCGTCGGCGGTGTACGCGGAGCTGTAGGCCGGCTGCGACGGACAGCGCCCGAGCCGACGGGCAGCCGGCACCCGGCACCCGAGCCCACCTGTGCTTCGCACGCGGCACCACCGGCGCCCGGGGCCCGAGCCACCGGCGCCCGGGGCCCGAGCCACCGGCGCCCGAGCCCACCGGCGCCCGCCGACAGGGGCTAATCCGCGCCGGCGTTCAACTGGTTCAGCAGGCGGGCCAGTTCCGCCACCTCGCCGCGGTCCCAGTCGGCCAGTTTGCGCATGTACTGCTCGCGCCGCGCGTTCCGTACCCGCAGGAACCGCTCCCGGCCCTCCTCCGTGAGGCCGACCAGGAAGGCCCGGCCGTCCGCCGGGTCCGGCTCGCGGGCCACCAGGCCCAGTACCTCCAGGGCCCGCAGCTGCCGGCTCATGGTCGCCTTGCCGACCCCGAAGTAGGCGGCCAGCTCGGTGGCCCGCTGCCGCCCGGCGGCCTCCAGGCGTACGAGGAGCCCGTACGCCGCCGGCTCCAGCTCGGGGTGAAGTGCGCGCGCCATCTCCCCGGAAGAGGCGCGGGCGCGCCGGAGGAAGACGGACAGCTCCCGCTCCAGGGCAAGGAACTCCTGGTCTTCGCTCCCGTGCACGTACCGCTCCGATCGTGTTGTGTGTGGCGCCCCGGTGGGGGGAGCGCCCAGTATTTCGCAGCGGGTGCGGCGACGGCCCGGTACCCCGCCGGAGCTGGGTACCGGGCCGTCGCCCGTCTTGCCTCGGGATGCCGTCGGCCGGCCGCGGCGAGTGCGGCGTCAGGCGGCGGCGGTGACCGGCACCTCCGCCGGGGCCAGGGCGAGCTCCAGGACCTGGCGTACGTCCGTCACCGGGTGCACCTCCAGTCCCTCCATCACCTCGGCGGGAACATCGTCCAAGTCGGCCTCGTTCCGCTTGGGGATGATCACGGTGGTCAGTCCCGCCCGGTGCGCGGCCAGCAGCTTCTGCTTGACCCCGCCGATCGGCAGCACCCGCCCGGTCAGTGAGACCTCACCGGTCATGGCCACGTCCGTGCGGACCTGGCGCCCGGAGAGCAGCGACGCGAGCGCCGTCGTCATGGTGATGCCCGCGCTCGGGCCGTCCTTCGGCACCGCGCCCGCCGGGAAGTGGATGTGCACGCCCCGGTCCTTCAGGTCCGCGACCGGCAGCTCCAGTTCCGCGCCGTGGGAGCGCAGGAAGCTCAGCGCGATCTGCGCCGACTCCTTCATGACGTCGCCGAGCTGGCCGGTCAGGGTGAGGCCGGCCGCGCCCGTCTCCGGATCGGCCAGCGAGGCCTCGACGAACAGCACGTCGCCGCCCGCGCCGGTCACCGCGAGCCCGGTGGCCACACCGGGGACGGCGGTGCGCCGCTCGGCCGGGTCCTGCGCGGACTCCGGCACGTGGTGCGGGCGCCCGATCAGTTCGCGCAGGTCCCCGGCGCCGATGCGCAGGGGCAGCTCCCGCTCGCCGAGCTCGTGCTGCGAAGCCACCTTGCGCAGCAGCCGAGCGAGGGACCGCTCCAGGGTGCGGACGCCCGCCTCCCGGGTGTACTCCCCCGCCAGCTTGCGCAGGGCGTCCTCCTCCAGCAGCACCTCGTCGGGGCCGAGGCCGGCGCGCTCCAGCTGACGCGGCAGCAGGTGGTCGCGGGCGATCACCACCTTCTCGTCCTCCGTGTACCCGTCGAGGCGGACGAGCTCCATCCGGTCGGCCAGCGCCTCCGGGATGGCCTCCAGGACGTTCGCGGTGGCTAGGAAGACCACGTCGCTCAGGTCGAGCTCGACCTCCAGGTAGTGGTCGCGGAAGGTGTGGTTCTGCGCCGGGTCGAGGACTTCGAGCAGCGCGGCCGCCGGGTCGCCGCGGAAGTCGGAGCCCACCTTGTCGATCTCGTCCAGCAGGACCACCGGGTTCATCGAACCGGCCTCCTTGATGGCCCGGACGATCCGGCCGGGCAGCGCGCCGACGTAGGTCCGCCGGTGGCCCCGCACCTCGGCCTCGTCCCGTACGCCGCCCAGCGCGACCCGGACGAACTTGCGCCCCATGGCGTGGGCCACCGATTCGCCGAGGGAGGTCTTTCCGACGCCGGGAGGCCCGACCAGTGCGAGTACGGCGCCCCCGCGCCGCCCGCCGATGACGCCCATCCCGCGCTCGGAACGGCGCTTGCGCACGGCGAGGTACTCGGTGATGCGGTCCTTCACGTCGGCGAGCCCGGCGTGCTCGGCGTCGAGGACGGCCCGGGCGCCGCGGATGTCGTAGCGGTCCTCGGTCCGCTCGTTCCAGGGCAGTTCCAGGACGGTGTCCAGCCAGGTCCGGATCCAGGCGCCCTCGGGCGACTGGTCGCTGGCCCGCTCCAGCTTCTCGACTTCCTTGAGCGCGGACTCCCGTACCTTCTCGGGGAGGTCGGCGGCCTCCACGCGGGCGCGGTAGTCGTCCGACTCCTCGCCCTCCTTCTCCCCGTTGAGCTCGCGCAGCTCCTTGCGTACGGCCTCCAGCTGGCGGCGGAGCAGGAACTCCCGCTGCTGCTTGTCGACGCCGTCCTGGACGTCCTTGGCGATGGCTTCGGCGACGTCCTGCTCGGCGAGGTGGTCGGCGAGCGCCTTCACGGCCAGCTTGAGGCGGGCGACCGGATCGGCGGTCTCCAGCAGCTCGACCTTCTGACCGACCGTCAGGAAGGGTGAGTAGCCGGAATTGTCGGCGAGGGCGGAGACGCCCTCGATCTGCTGGACGCGGTCCACGACCTGCCAGGCCCCGCGCTTCTTGAGCCAGCTGGTGGCGAGCGCCTTGTACTCCTTGACCAGCTCGGTCACCGCACCCGGCAGCGGGTCCGGGACCTCCTCCTCCACGCTCTCGCCCTCGACCCAGAGCGCGGCGCCGGGCCCGGTGGTCCCGGCCCCGATCCGGACCCGCCCGTGACCGCGGATGAGCGCTCCGGGATCCCCGTCGGAGAGCCGCCCGACCTGCTCGACCGTCCCGAGCACCCCGGTCCCGGCGTACTTCCCGTCGACCCGCGGCACGAGCAGCACCTGGGGCTTCCCGCTGCCCGCCGCCGCCTGGGCCGCCTCCACGGCGCCCCGCACCTCGGCGTCGGACAGGTCCAGCGGGACGACCATCCCGGGCAGCACGACCTCGTCGTCGAGCGGTAGCACGGGCAGGGTGAGCGTTACGGACGTCGAAGCCATGATCTTCCCTCCGGCAGTGAAGTTGAGCTATGCCGACTCAATGCATCTGCGCCGCCCAGTGTTCCCCAACCGCCGTTCGCCAGCGGCGAACAGGGGGCGCCGGAGTCCGTGCCCGGCCTTGCGGGTCCGCCCGGAAGGAGCCGCTACGGCGTGCCCGTGGTCACCGGGAGGTGCGACGGCAGGCCCCACTCGCTCCAGGAGCCGTCGTACACCGCGACGTTCCGGTAACCGGCGAGCTCGGCGCCGAGGGCCAGTACGCAGGCCGTCACCCCGGATCCGCAGCTGAAGTACAGCCGCTCCCGCCCTGCCGCCAACGCCTCGAAGGCGGCGCGCAGTTCTCCGGGCGGACGCATCAGGCCGCCGTCCCGCTGGAGTTCGCCGGACGGGAGGCTGACCGCGCCGGGCATGTGGCCGCCGCGCAGGCCCGGGCGTGGTTCGGGCGCGGTGCCGGCGAAACGTGTACGTCGTGGGTCGCCTCATCGTGCCAGGGCCCATGGCATAGGGCGGGCCTTTCGGATCTGGTCGGCCGAGCCCGCGTCGTCCGGTGCCGTGCATCGCGAGGCGGAGCAGCTTGCCTCGTACTGGACGTACTGGGCGTACAGGGAAGCCCCGACAAAGCAAGCAGCCAGGGGCGGTGCCGGGCAGCGCGGGCCCGGCAAGACCCGAAAGCCCACCCTGGGGCGGGCTTCAGGGGCAGCCGCCCGGCCGGGCGTAGAGCGCGACCCGGGCGCCGCGCACCCCGGTGACCGCGCACAGCTCGAAGTCGGCGGCCAGCGCCTCCCGCTTGGCCGCCTCGTGCGGGTACGGGTCCAGGGGCTGCCCGGCCGGGTCCATCAGGGCGATCACCCGCGGGGACCCGGCCAGCGCCTTCCGGATCCCCGCCGCCGGCAGCTCCGTGCCCTGGAGGCTGCGCGAAGCCGCCGGGGAGCCGTCCAGGGCCACGTCGCGCAGGCCCTCGTAGACCCGCGGTGAGGACAGCAGCCACTCGCGCCGCCGCGACGGCAGGAACAGCACCGCGTCCCCGGGCCGGGCCCGTTCCCGGACCGCGGCGGCCACCGCCAGGGTGTCGTCCTTGCGGCTCTCGGGCGTCCGCAGCCAGGCCGACCAGAGCCCGAGGGGCACCAGCAGCGCCCCCGCGAGCAGCCACGGCCACGCCCGCAGGCCGCGGACCGCCGCCCGGCGCACCGCCGCCAGCCTCGCCCCGGCCAGCAGGGCGAGCCCCGCCAGCGCGTAGAGCACGTACCGGTCGACGTACCAGGGATGGACCAGGGACACCGTCATCAGCAGCCCCGGCGGGAGCAGCGCCAGCGGCAGGGCCACCCGTACGACCTCCCGGCCGGCCCCCCGCGCGAGCAGCAGCGCGGCGGCCGCGACCACCCCGTACGCGGCCCAGTCCTGCCAGCTCGGCCGCCCCAGCCAGCCGAGCTGCTGCTGCGCCTGCCGCGCGCTGACCAGGGCCAGCGGCGCCAGCCCGGCCACCACGGCCCCCGCGCTCCACCGCCAGCCGCGCGAGCGCCCGGCGACGAAGGCGTGCGCGAGCAGCGCCAGCCCGGCGAACTCGTGCAGCCAGCAGCCGAGCAGCAGCACCACCGCGTAGGCGGCCCAGCGCTCGCGCAGCATCAGGTACGTGCTCCACACCACCGCGGCGGCCACCAGGGCGTACGAGCGCCCCTCCTGGGCGTACATCTGCACGGGCGGCAGCACGGCGTAGGCGAGGCCGGAGATCAGGGCGGCGCGCTCCCCCGCCAGCCGGTGGCCGACCGCGGCCACCCCGGCGGCGGCCAGGGCGGTGGCGGCGACGGACGGCAGCCGCAGCGCCCACAGGCCGCCGTCCCAGCCGAGGAACACCGCGTGCATGAGCAGGTAGTACAGCCCGTGCACGGCGTCGACCTGGCCGAGCAGTTCCCACAGCCCGGCCAGCGGCCGGTGGGCCACCTGCCAGGTGACGGACTCGTCGCGCCACATGCTGCCGCCGCGCTCCAGGCCCCAGAGGCCCAGGACGACGGCGAGCAGCGGGGGCAGCACGCGCCAGGGGGCGATGCGGCGGATGGCGGCCTCCGGGTGCTGTCCGTACGGGTGTGGGCACTCCATACTCGGGGTTCGGTCCCGATGCCTGCGGAGGTGGGTGTGCGAGCGTCCCGAAGGGCGGCGGCCGTACTGCTGGGCGCGGTGGTGCTGGGCGGGTGCGGCGCGGACGGCGCGGACGGGTCCGCGGGCCCGCCGGCGCCTCCCGACGACGGCCGCGGCGGCGGTACGACGGCCACGGCGCCCGCCTCCCCCGGACCGGCCGCCACGGCGGGCACCGACCCCGCCGCGAGCCAGGCCCCGGGCAGCACCCCCGCCGCCGGCCCGGCCCCCGTGCCGCCCCCGGACGCCGCCGGCGAGAGCCTCTTCCGGGTGAGCCGCGGCGGCGGCTTCGCCGGCCGGACCCACACGGTGCAGGTGATGGGCGACGGCTCCTGGACCCGACTGGACGGCCGGGCCCGGCCCGAGGGCGCCGGAAAGCTGTCGCGGGCCGAGCTGGACGCCCTGCGCACCGCGCTGCGGGAAGCGGACTTCGCCCGCCTGCCCCGGACCGTCCTCGGCGATTCCCCGGTCTACGACGGTTTCACCTACGCCTTCGTCCACGGCGGCCGTGAGGTGGTCACCGAGACCGGATCGGTGCCGGCGGCCCTGGCGAGGGTGCTGGAGGCGCTGCCCCCCTTCGAACCGGACGGGGCCCCGGAGTAAGTACCGAGCCCCGGAGCAACTCCCGTACGCCGCCCGGGGTCCGGCCCGCGGCCACCCGGCGCGGGGCCGATTCCCGGCACTTCCTCCAACCGGGCAGGGGCCGAGCGCTGTCCGAACCCCGCATAGCCGCAGGCGGGTGCCTCCTCTACGCTGCACCCCATCACGCGGGATCTTCACGGGGCGGGGCCGGACATGGAACAGACACACACCAGCCACAACGGCGCCTCGGCGACCCCCGGCGCCCAGCGGCGCGTGCTCGTCGTCGAGGACGACCACACCATCGCCGAAGCCATCGCGGCCCGGCTGCGGGCCGAGGGCTTCCAGGTGCAGACGGCCGCCGACGGCCCGGCCGCGGTCGCCGCGGCCGAGAGCTGGCTGCCCGAGCTGCTGGTCCTGGACGTCATGCTGCCCGGCTTCGACGGGCTGGAGGTCTGCCGCCGGGTCCAGGCCCAGCGGCCGGTGCCCGTCCTCATGCTCACCGCCCGGGACGACGAGACCGACCTGCTGGTCGGGCTCGGCGTCGGCGCGGACGACTACATGACCAAGCCGTTCTCGATGCGCGAGCTGGCCGCGCGGGTCCACGTACTGCTGCGGCGCGTCGAGCGGGCCACGCTGGCCGCCCACACCCCGCGCGCGGCCACCCTGCGCCTGGGCGATCTGGAGATCGACCACGCGCAGCGCCGGGTCCGGGTCCACTCGGAGGACGTGCACCTGACGCCGACCGAGTTCGACCTGCTGCTGTGCCTGGCCGGGACGCCGCGCGCGGTGCTCTCGCGGGAGCAGCTGCTGGCCGAGGTGTGGGACTGGGCCGACGCGTCGGGGACCCGTACGGTCGACAGCCACATCAAGGCGTTGCGCCGCAAGATCGGCGCGGAGCGGATCCGTACGGTCCACGGCGTCGGGTACGCCCTGGAGACCCCGGCCCAGGCATGAGCGCCCGGCCCGGACAGCGGTCCCCCGCACAGCGGCCCCCCGCACAGCGCTCCGCCGGCGGCAGGCCGGCCGCGTGCGGGTCCCACGGCAGGCCGGCCGGCGGGCGGCACCCCGGAAGCCTGCGGCCCTTCTCGCCCTTCTCCATCAAGACCAAGCTGGGCACGCTCGTCGTCGTCTCGGTCTTCATCACGACCGGCCTGCTGCTGGTGGCCCTGCGCACCGACACCGAACTGCGCTTCATCACGGTCTTCTCGGTGATCGCCTCGATGCTGATCACCCAGTTCGTGGCGCACAGCCTGACGGCGCCGCTGGACGATATGACGACGGTCGCCCGCGCGATCTCCCACGGCGACTACACCCGCCGGGTGCGCGGCGCCGGGCGCCGCGACGAGCTGGGCGACCTGGCCTCGACGATCAATCTGATGGCGGACGACCTGGAGGCCGTGGACCGGCACCGCAAGGAGCTGGTCGCCAATGTCTCGCACGAGCTGCGCACGCCGATCGCGGCGCTGCGGGCGGTGCTGGAGAACGTCGTGGACGGGGTCTCGGCCGCCGACCCGGAGACGATGCGTACCGCGCTGAAGCAGACGGAACGCCTCGGCCGTCTGGTCGACACCCTGCTGGACCTGTCCCGGGTGGACAACGGGGTGGTCCCGCTGCGCGCCCGCCGCTTCGAGGTGTGGCCGTACCTGTCGGGCGTCCTGAAGGAGGCCGGGCTGGCGGCGGCCGGGCGGCCGGGGCTGTCCACCGGCTCGGGCGGACACACCCGCAACGACGTGCACCTGCGCCTGGACGTCTTCCCGCCCGACCTGACGGCCTACGCGGACGCCGAGCGGCTCCACCAGGTGGTGGCGAACCTGATCGACAACGCCGTCAAGCACAGCCCCCCGCACGGCCGGGTCACGGTCAGCGCCCGGGCCGGTGACAGCCCCGGGAGTCTGGCGCTGGAGGTACGGGACGAGGGGCCGGGCATCCCGGAGGCGGAGCGGCACCGCGTCTTCGAGCGGTTCAACCGGGGCAGCGCGCGCGGCGGCGACGGCGGCACGGGCCTCGGCCTGGCGATCGCCCGCTGGGCCGTGGGACTGCACGGAGGGCACATCAGGGTGGCCGAATCGTCACGGGGCTGCCGCATGCTCGTCACGCTTCCGGGCAGTTCATGAGCGCCGTGTTGACGTAGGGTTCGAGTGGGAAGGACATGATCTCGGCCACACGTGCCCGGGGTCCGTCAGGGGTGCGAAGCCAAGGGGGCCGCAACCACGCTGCCCCCTACCCGAACCGCACTTGTTTCCCGCCATTCCGCCTCCCGAAACCCGCCGTTCGATGTGACCTACATGACGGATGTCCCGCCCGGTCTGCATCCGACCGCCGGGGAGGCGTAGCCTTTATTCCCGCTGTCCATACCTTGTGAAGCGGAAGAGGGCGGTTGCCGCCGTGTCGCCACAGTCCCCCAGTAACCCGAGCACCACGACCGAAGCAGCAGAGGGCGGGAAGAACCCCGCCTCGGGCTTCGGTGCCAACGAGTGGCTCGTCGACGAGATCTATCAGCAGTACCTCCAGGACCCGAACTCGGTCGACCGGGCCTGGTGGGACTTCTTCGCCGACTACAAGCCGGGGGGCGCTCCCGCCCCCGTGAAGGCCGACGAGCCGAAGAAGTCCCAGCCGACGACGGATGGCGCCTCCGCACAGGCCGCCACCTCCGCCGCCCCGGCGCCGCAGGTCTCCGACGCCGCCGCCACGGGGGCGGCGCGCGCCACGCTCAGCCCGTCCCCCGGTGCCGGCACCAAGGGCACTGGAGCGGCCGACGCCGCGCCGGCCCCTTCGCCCGTGTCAGCTCCTGCCCCTGCTCCTGCCACCCCCTCTGGTGCCCCTGCTGTGACTGCCACCTCCCAGGCCCCGGCCGCGGCTCCCGCCGCCGCCCCCGTAGCTCCCGTAGCCGCCCAGAAGGCCGCGCCCGCGACCGAGGCCCCCGCCGGCCCCGAGCTCGTGACGCTCCGCGGCCCCGCCGCCGCGGTAGCGAAGAACATGAACGCCTCCCTCGACGTCCCGACGGCCACGTCCGTCCGCGCCGTCCCGGTGAAGCTGCTGTTCGACAACCGCATCGTCATCAACAACCACCTGAAGCGGGCCCGGGGCGGGAAGATCTCCTTCACGCACCTCATCGGTTACGCGATGGTCCAGGCCATCAAGGCCATGCCGGCCATGAACTACTCCTTCGCGGAGAAGGACGGCAAGCCGACGCTGGTCAAGCCGGAGCACATCAACTTCGGCCTCGCGATCGACCTGGTGAAGCCCAACGGCGACCGCCAGCTCGTCGTCGCCGGCATCAAGAAGGCCGAAACGCTCAACTTCTTCGAGTTCTGGCAGGCGTACGAGGACATCGTCCGCCGCGCCCGGAACAACAAGCTGACGATGGACGACTTCACCGGCGTCACCGTCTCCCTGACCAACCCCGGCGGCCTGGGCACCGTGCACTCCGTGCCCCGCCTGATGCCCGGTCAGTCGGTCATCATGGGCGTCGGCTCCATGGACTACCCCGCCGAGTTCCAGGGCACCTCCCAGGACACCCTGAACAAGCTGGGCATCTCCAAGGTCATGACCCTGACCTCGACCTACGACCACCGGGTCATCCAGGGCGCGGCCTCCGGCGAGTTCCTGCGCATCGTCGCCAACCTGCTGCTCGGCGAGAGCGGCTTCTACGACGACGTGTTCGAGGCGCTGCGCATCCCGTACGAGCCGGTCCGCTGGAACCGGGACATCGACGCCTCGCACGACGACGACGTCACGAAGGCCGCCCGCGTCTTCGAGCTGATCCACTCCTACCGGGTCCGCGGCCACGTCATGGCCGACACCGACCCGCTGGAGTACAAGCAGCGCAAGCACCCCGACCTCGACATCACCGAGCACGGGCTCACCCTGTGGGACCTGGAGCGCGAGTTCGCGGTCGGCGGCTTCTCCGGCAAGTCGATGATGAAGCTCCGCGACATCCTCGGCGTGCTGCGCGACTCGTACTGCCGCACCACCGGCGTCGAGTTCATGCACATCCAGGACCCGAAGCAGCGCCGCTGGATCCAGGACCGCATCGAGCGCCCGCACACCAAGCCGGAGCGCGAGGAGCAGCTGCGCATCCTGCGCCGGCTGAACGCGGCGGAGGCCTTCGAGACCTTCCTGCAGACCAAGTACGTCGGGCAGAAGCGCTTCTCCCTGGAGGGCGGCGAGTCCGTCATCCCGCTGCTCGACGCGGTCATCGACTCCGCCGCCGAGGCCCGCCTCGAAGAGGTCGTCATCGGCATGGCCCACCGCGGCCGCCTGAACGTCCTGGCGAACATCGTCGGCAAGTCGTACGCGCAGATCTTCCGCGAGTTCGAGGGCAACCTCGACCCGAAGTCGATGCACGGCTCCGGTGACGTCAAGTACCACCTGGGCGCCGAGGGCACCTTCACGGGCCTGGACGGCGAGCAGATCAAGGTCTCGCTGGTCGCCAACCCCTCGCACCTGGAGGCCGTCGACCCGGTCCTGGAGGGTGTGGCCCGCGCCAAGCAGGACGTCATCAACAAGGGCGGTACGGACTTCACGGTCCTGCCGCTGGCCCTGCACGGCGACGCGGCCTTCGCCGGCCAGGGTGTCGTCGCCGAGACGCTCAACATGTCGCAGCTGCGCGGCTACCGCACCGGCGGCACCGTCCACGTCGTCATCAACAACCAGGTCGGCTTCACCGCCGCCCCGGAGTCCTCGCGCTCCTCGATGTACGCGACCGACGTGGCCCGCATGATCGAGGCGCCGATCTTCCACGTGAACGGCGACGACCCGGAGGCCGTGGTCCGCATCGCGCGGCTCGCCTTCGAGTTCCGCCAGGCGTTCAACAAGGACGTGGTCATCGACCTCATCTGCTACCGCCGCCGCGGCCACAACGAGTCCGACAACCCGGCCTTCACGCAGCCGCTGATGTACGACCTGATCGACAAGAAGCGCTCGGTGCGCAAGCTGTACACCGAGTCCCTCATCGGTCGCGGCGACATCACGCTGGAAGAGGCCGAGCAGGCGCTCCAGGACTTCCAGGGCCAGCTGGAGAAGGTCTTCGCGGAGGTCCGCGAGGCCTCCACGCAGCCCGCGGCCGGCGCTCCCGTGCCGCCCGCCCAGGTCGCGCAGCAGTTCCCGGTGGCCGTGGACACCGCGATCTCCCAGGAGGTCGTCAAGCGGATCGCCGAGGCCCAGGTCAACATCCCGGACACGGTCACCGTCCACCCGCGTCTGCTGCCGCAGCTCCAGCGCCGCGCGGCGATGATCGACGAGGGCACCATCGACTGGGGCATGGGCGAGACCCTGGCCTTCGGTTCGCTGCTGATGGAGGGCACCCCGGTCCGGCTGTCCGGCCAGGACTCGCGCCGCGGTACGTTCGGCCAGCGCCACGCGGTCCTCATCGACCGGGAGACGGGCGAGGACTACACCCCGCTGCTCTACCTGTCGGAGGACCAGGCCCGCTACAACGTCTACGACTCGCTGCTCTCCGAGTACGCGGCCATGGGCTTCGAGTACGGCTACTCGCTGGCCCGTCCGGACGCGCTGGTCCTCTGGGAGGCCCAGTTCGGTGACTTCGTCAACGGCGCGCAGACCGTCGTGGACGAGTTCATCTCCTCGGCCGAGCAGAAGTGGGGCCAGACCTCCGGCGTCACGCTGCTGCTGCCGCACGGCTACGAGGGCCAGGGCCCGGACCACTCGTCCGCGCGTCCCGAGCGCTTCCTCCAGATGTGCGCGCAGGACAACATGACGGTCGCGATGCCGACCCTCCCGTCGAACTACTTCCACCTGCTGCGCTGGCAGGTCCACAACCCGCACCACAAGCCGCTCATCGTCTTCACCCCGAAGTCGATGCTGCGTCTGAAGGCGGCGGCGTCGAAGGCGGAGGAGTTCACGAGCGGTTCCTTCCGTCCGGTCATCGGCGACGCCGCCGTGGACCCGAACGCGGTCCGCAAGGTCGTCTTCTGCGCCGGCAAGGTCTACTACGACCTGGAGGCCGAGCGCGAGAAGCGCGGCATCACGGACACGGCGATCATCCGCATCGAGCGGCTGTACCCGCTGCCGGGCGCGGAGCTCCAGGCGGAGATCGCCAAGTTCCCGAACGCGGCGAAGTACATCTGGGCGCAGGAGGAGCCGGCGAACCAGGGTGCCTGGCCGTTCATCGCGCTCAACCTGATCGACCACCTCGACCTGGCGGTCGGTGCGGACATCCCGGCGGGCGAACGCCTGCGGCGCATCTCCCGCCCGCACGGCTCGTCCCCGGCGGTGGGCTCCGCGAAGCGCCACCAGGCGGAGCAGCAGCTCCTGCTGAACGAGGTCTTCGAGGCGTAACCCTCGCCCTCGTACGGCCCGGAAGGCCCGGCCCCCCTTGGGGTGCCGGGCCTTCCGGCTAGGTGGGGGCAGGGTGGTCAGCGCAGGCCGAGCAGCATCACGTCGTGCGGGTCGGCGCCGGCCCAGGGGCACGCGTCGCCGACTTTCCGGTACCCCCACGCCCGGCTCCAGATGGTCGTGCACCGCCGTCAGCGAGGAGCGCGTAGTCCACTACGGCTGGGGTTCGAAGTCCCAGTACGGGCGGGTTTGCTGGCGGGCTGAGACCGTGTGGACGTGTTGGGGGCCCAGGGTGCGGATGAGGGCCTTGATGCCCGCCTCCTCGTGCTTGCCCGCCTCCACGTCCTCCCGTACCGCCCGCAGGTCCGCGGCGAGCGCGATCTGGGCGCTGAGCGTCATCGGGTGGTCCGGGCCCAGGACCCGCTCCGCGGTGCGCAGGG
The DNA here is from genome assembly GCF_053591375.1 of Streptomyces sp. NPDC003034. Taxonomy (NCBI): domain Bacteria; kingdom Bacillati; phylum Actinomycetota; class Actinomycetes; order Kitasatosporales; family Streptomycetaceae; genus Streptomyces; species Streptomyces sp. NPDC003034. The sequence continues at coordinate 16,632 of NZ_JBSFTS010000008.1, read as the reverse complement.
TCTCCCGGCTCAGGTCGAGCGCGTCCTCCAGGCGGCCGGTGATGTTGCGGTGGCCGGTGGCGTTCAGGGCGCAGCCCAGCGTCCAGGGGTGCCGGTCGCCCAGCGCGCCGCGCATGCCGGCCAGGGCCTGTTCGGCGAGGTTGAGGGCTTCCGCGCGCTCGCCCTGGGCGCGCAGGACCAGGCCGAGGTTGCCGACGGTACCGATGCTGTACGGGTGGGCGAGGCCGAGCTGCGACTGGTAGCCGCGGACCACGTACTCGGAGATCCGGCGGGCCTCGCCGATGTCCCCGTACTCCCGCAGGTACGTCGCGTAGTCGGAGGCGACCATCAAGGTCCACGGGTAGTCGACGCCGAAGACCCTCGTCGCCCGCTCCCACACGGTCCGCAGCCGCAGCCCGGCGCCGGGGATGTCGCCGGAGCGGCGCAGGCACAGACCGAGGTTGTGCTCGGCGCGCAGGGTCTGCGGGTGGCCGATGCCGAGTACCTGGGTGTTGAGTTTGACGCCCTGTTCCTGGCGGGTCTGGGCCTCGCGGTAGCGGCCCATCAGGCGCAGGCCCATGGCGCAGGCGATGCCGGAGGAGAGGGTGGAGATGTGCTGGGCGCGCAGGACCCTTTCGCGGCGGCGCAGGGTGTCCAGGTCGAGGTCGTAGGCGTCCTGGTAGCGGCCCAGCAGCCGGTAGGTGGCGGCGAGGTTGTTCTGGGCGTCGAGGGTGGTGGCGTCGTCCTCGCCGAGCAGCTCGCGGTAGGTGGCCAGGCAGTGTTCGAAGATCTCGCGGGCCGGCTCGAACTTGGCGATGCAGAGCAGGACGCCGCCGTACGCGCTGCGCGCCCGCAGCGTCTCCAGGTCGCGTTCGCCCCGTTCCGCGGTCAGCTGGTCGGAGACGGCCTTGGTGAGGGCTTCGGCCCGGCGGAAGAGGCCGAGATTGCGCAGGGCGCCGCCGTACTGGTAGCTGAGCTCGCGCACCTTGGGGTGGTCCTCGCCGAGCTGGGCGCGCCAGGCCCGGTCGGTCTCCTCGCACAGCCGCAGGCAGGTGCGGTACTCCCCGGCGAGGATCAGGTAGCGCAGGCAGTGCAGCAGGAAGTTCTGGATGCGCGGGTTGCTGCTGGCCAGCACCCCGGAGGTGGTCAGGTGCGGGATGAGCTCGGCGTACCGGGGCCACAGGCGGGAGTCGGAGGGCCGGCCGGGGTCGGCGGCGGCTAGCACCTGGCGGACGGCGCGGGCCAGCGGCTCGGCCTCGTCCTCGGAGAGGTTGTCGCGGACGATGCCGTGGACCATGCGGTGCAGCTGTACGGTCTCCAGCCCGCCGCCGCCCTCTTCCACGGGCAGGTCCGAGTACTCCAGGCGGACGACGGAGAACTGGACGAGCTTGTTGAGGGCGGCGTTCCAGCGGATCTGGTCGTTGATCAGCCCGGCGAGCTGTTCGGGCACGTCCTCGGCGGGGAATTCGCGCAGCAGGCGCAGCGGTACCGGGCCGGGCGCGAAGAAGACGAACAGCCGCAGCAGGGCGAGGGCGTCGGGGAAGTTCTCCCGGACGTTGTTGAGCAGTATCGCGAGCGCGGTGGGGAAGGGCAGCGGGTAGTCGTCGGAGACGGTGACCGCCTCGTGCGAGTCCAGCCTGCGCCGCAGCAGGGCGAGGTAGTCGCCGACGGTGAGCGGGGAGTCCGCGAGCCAGCCGGCGGTCTGGTCGAGGGCGAGGGGGTAGTCCTCCAGGGCCTCGGCGAGCTGGTCGGCCTCGGCGGCGGTGAGCCGCAGCGCCCGGCGGCGGATGAAGGTGATGGACTCGGGCCGGGCGTAGAGGGGGACCTCGACGAGGCTGGTGTGCCGGGAGGCCCATTCGCGGTTGCGGGAGGTGATGATCACGTCGCCCGCCCCGGAGGGCAGCAGGTCGGTGAGGTCGTCGGGGTTGTCGCAGCCGTCGAAGACCAGCAGCCAGCGGTGGTACGGGGCGCCGCGCCGCAGGGATTCCAGGACGGCCCGGATCTGCTCGCCGTAACTGCCGGCGCCGCGCGGCAGGCCGAGGGCGGGGGCCAGGTCGGCGAGCCGCTCGCGCAGGGTGGGCCGGTCCTCGGCGGGGATCCACCAGACGACGTCGTACTCGGAGGCGAACCGGTAGGCGTATTCGGTGGCGACCTGCGTCTTGCCGACCCCGGACAGGCCGAGCAGGGTGACGGTGGAGGCGCCGGGCGGAGCGTCGGCGAGGGCGGCGCGCAGCGTGCCGATGACGTCGTTGCGGCCGGTGAAGCGGGGGTTGCGGCGCGGGACCCGGCCCCAGATCTCCGGCGGGTCGTTGGGGAAGCGGGGACCGCGGCGCCCGGTCTCGGTGCCGATCCGGTCGGTGGGCAGTTCCAGCCGGCGCAGTACGCGGTACTCCGCCTCGTACGCGTCCAGGCCCCACAGGTCGGTCTTCTCCAGCACGGCGACGGCGCTGGGCAGCGGGGCGTCGGTGAGGCAGACGGCGGCGAAGCGGTCGGGGTGGTCGTCGGTGACGGTGCGCAGGGCGGTGTTCCACTCCTCGTCGGTGTGGGTGCCGGCGGAGAAGTAGCGCTCGCTGAGGACGAGCAGGACCCGGCTGCCGGAGCGGGCGAGGTCGTCGAGGGCCTGGTTGAGGCCCGGGCTGTTCTGCGGATCCCAGCGCTGGAGGGCGACGCGGTGGCCGTGCTCCTCCAGGCGGTGGGCGATCCAGACGGCCCAGGGGCGGTTGAATCCCGCGAAGCTGATGACGAAGCGCTGCGGCTGCGCGCCCGTGACCTGGTCCTGCCGACTACCGGTCATGCTGCCGTCTCCCTGAGCTCCGGGCAGTGGACGGGGTTGAAAAGGTACCGCAGCGGGCTCGGTCGACGACCCGTCAGACGCGGGTGAATCGGGCGAGTTCGGGGTGCGCCGCGCACCAGTGGCGGCGGTCGTGTTCGACGGCCCGGCGGGCGGTGGCGTGCTGGTCGCCGGGGGGTGGCAGTTCATCCATGGCCCGTTCGGCTTCGGCCATGGCGTCGGCGAACTGGCGGCCCGCGGAGGTGAGTTGGGGCTGCGTGCGGATGACGGGGAGGACGGCGGCCACCTGGGCGCGGATCCGGGCGTGCTGGGCCCAGGCGCCCCGCGCCCCGTAGAGGGCGGCGCGCTGCCAGTACCCGGCCAGGGCCAGGTGGGCGTACGCGCCGTGCAGGAGGCCCTCCAGCGGGCGCGGGTCCTCCCGCCAGGGGGCCCAGTAGCGGGGCGTGCGGTCGGCGGTGTGCAGGGTCAGGACGTCGGTGAGCGCGGTCAGTTTGCCGTGCTGGACCTCGTGGACGAGGGTGGCCGCCAGGGCGGGCGGGGCCTGCGTCCGGGCCAGTACGGAGCCGGCGGCCGCGGGCAGCGTGGCGCCGCTGGAGCGGCAGGCCCCGGCCAGCGGCACGAGAGAGCGCAGCAGTTGGACGGTCTCCTGGGCGCGGGTGCTGTCGTACCGCTGGAGCAGGGTGAGGGCGCCGGACCACTGGACGTCCCAGCGCTTGTGCCCCTTGGGGGTGAGCCGGCGGGCGGGGCGCACGGGGGCGGGGTGTGCGGCGCCGGGGGCCCGGTAGGGGTCGAGGTCGTCGAGGGCGGTGCGGCCTCCGGGCAGGTTGTGCAGGGGCAGCGCGGCGGGGTCCTCGGGGTCCCAGGAGCGTTCGGTGAGCGGGAGCGGGCCCAGGCGGTCGGGGCGCAGCAGTCCCAGGGTGGGCAGGAAGATCCGGCCGTGCTGCGGCCGCAGGGTGCAGGTGAAGGCGATGCCCGCCCGCAGGGCGGCGGCCACGGCCAGGGCGCCGAGGTGGGCGAGGTCGGGCGGCGGCCCGTACGAGGCGTGCAGCCGGCGCAGGGTCTCCTCGGCCCACACCCCGGTGGCCGGGTAGTGCAGTACGTCGCGCACCGCGCCGGGGGCGTGCCGTTCGGCCTCCTCCAGCAGGGCCCAGTGGTCGGCGCTCTCCCCGGACCGGCCGCCGGGGGCGGCGTCGAGGACCCCGCGCAGGAGGACCAGGCGCTTGGAGCGGCGTACGTCGCGGACCAGGCGGGTGCCTTCCGCGGAGGGCTCCGTGGAGGCGAGGGCGCGCAGGGTGTGGGAGGTGACGGCGAAGGCGGCCAGGGAGGTGGTCATGAGGCGGCCGCCCGGGGGGCGGGGGCCAGGGGGGTCGCGGTCCGCGGGGCGGCGGTGGCCTGCTGGACGGCGGCCGCTATGTGCCGGATCAGGACCTGGAGGTCGGCGCAGTACACGGACGGCTGCCGGTAGCCCTCGCCGTCGCGGAAGCGGTGCGGGTAGTGCCCGCCGCCGCAGACCCGCACCAGCTCGCAGGTGCGGCAGCCGGCCGCGAGCGCGTCCCGCCCGAGCTGGCGGGCGGCGAGCCCGGGGTGGTCGAGGAACCGGTCGAAGCTGTGGGTGTCCAGGGTCATTCCGGTGGCGGCGGCGCCCTCGTAGGCGGATTTCAGCGAATCGGCCTGTTCGAGCGAGCCGTCGGTCTCGATCACGGCAGTGGTCGCGGGCGCCAGCCCGAGCGTCTCCGTGGCGGCGGGCAGGCCGAGCAGCAGGGCGATGATCTCCTCGAAGAGGCGGATCCGGGTGCGCCGCACCCCGTCGTGCCACCACCGTTCGAAGACGGCGAGGAGCCAGTCCGCGTACGGGGTCCCGCCGGGGCGCCGACCGGGCGGCGGGGAGCTCCAGTTGGCGAGCGGCAGCAGCAGCCCGACACTGGGCGGGGCGAAGGAGAGCAGGGACTCGTACGTCTCCACCGGGTCCTGGTCGAGATCGACGACGCACAGCAGCCCGGCGTAGCTGTCCGGATGCCGGGCCAGGAGCCGCAGGCCCCGGGCGGCGGCGGCGAAGCCGGGCCGGCCGGCGTGGTCCACGCGCCGGGCGTTGTGCGCGGGCAGGCCCCCGTCGAGGCTGACGCCGACCCGGATCTGGGCGGCGGCCAGCGCGGCGAGCCGGCCGCGGGTGAGGAGGGTGGCGTTGGTCTGGACGGAGGCGGTGACCCGGGTGCGCGGGGCGGCCTCGGCCACGGCGGCCCGTACGGCCTCCACGGGCGCGGCCAGGGCGGCGGAGGGGGTGAGCAGCGGCTCGCCGCCGTGCAGGACGAGGTCGACGCGGGCGAGGCCGTGGGCGGCCGCGTGCTCGGCGATGCGCTCGGCCGCGCGGGCGATGGTGGCGGGGGCCATGACGGCGGGCTGGGTGCGCCAGCCCTGGTCGGCCATTTCGTAGACGTAGCAGTAGGTGCAGGCGAGGTTGCAGCGGCTGCGGGTCTTGAGCACGAACTGCCGTACGGGGTGGGGCCGGTGCCCGGCGGCGCGCAGCGCGGGGACGTCGAGGCGGGCATAGGGCCAGGGCGCATGCCGCAGGTGCCGGGTCGGCTGCGCGCCGAGCGGACCACCCGGACTACCCGGACCGCCGGGGCGTGCCGGGGCGGTGGGGGCAGCGGAGTCTGCCGGATCGCCGGCGGCCGGGCGTACCGGGGCGGCCGGGGTTGTGGAGCCGCCGGGGGGCGGTGGGGCGGCGGGCCGGTGTACGGGATCGGCGGCGGCCGGGCGTACCGGGACGGCGGCCGGGACGGCGGCCGGGACGGCGGTGGTCGGACCGGGCGGGCCGGGCGGGGGCAGCGGTGCGGCGCGGGTGGCCGGAGCGGCCCGGTGCGCCGGAACGGCGGCGTAGGCGGCGTCGGCAGAGGTCACGGCGTCGGCGGAGGTAGCCGCAGGGGTGGGGAAGGGCTGGGGCCGGCGGGCGGGCAGCGCGGCATCGCTCGTGGTCGCTTGCCTCATCGCCTGAACCTCCCGCCCCCAGCTACCGCCGGGAGGTGTCCCCCGCGGACGGTCCATCCCTGCCCTTCGGATGCTCCCCGCTAACGGCGGAAAGTGGTCAACTCCCGGTCATCTCCGTCAGGTCGGACGGGATAGGGGGCGCCGCCGGAGCGCCCGGGCGGCCGGGTCAGGCGACTCCGGAGTCGAAGGCGTTGAGGATCTCCGCCGGGTGGGTGACCCGCTCCACCATGCCCTCGATCACCTGCGCCAGTACGGGATGCTCGATTCCGCGCAGCGCGGCCAGATCGAGTCCGGAGAGGTCGGGTAACCGCCCGGGGCACGCGCGGGCCGCCTCCTGCGCCACTTCCTGATGTCCGGTCACCATGGGCTGCTTGCTCCCTGTCGCGTCGGGTGTGCGATGGTCCACTGCCCTTTCCCCTCGTCCTGGCTGCGGAAACTGCCCCGGCGGGGGGCGTCAGAGGCCCGCCTCCAGGGCGCGCACGCGGGCGCGCAGCGCCTCGCGCCGCTCAACACCGGACGCCTCCGCAACCGCCTCCGCGACCTCCGCCGAACCCTCCGCCGAACCCTCCGTTCCGGCCGCGCGGGCTTCCCGGCCGGCCTCCTCGCCGATCCGCCGCCACAGTTCCAGGGCCCCCCGGTAGGCGTCCAGGGCCGCCCTGGGCCGCTCCAGCCGCTCCAGCACCTCCCCGCGCAGCTCCTGCACACGGGCCGCCAGTCGCAGGGCGGCCGCCTCGTCCTGGTCGCGGTCCGCCTCCAGCGTCGCCCGCCAGGCCCGGCGGTAGGAGTCCGCCGCCCGGTCGAGGCGGTCCGCCGTCCCCGTGTGACCGTGGATCTCCTGCTGGACGTCGCCGTGGTCCCGCCAGGCGCGGGCCTGCTCCAGCGGGTCGCGGCTCTGCCGGACGGCCAACTCCAGCAGGTATTCCGCCTCCCGCAGGTCCACCAGGTCCCGCTCGTAGGCGTGCCGCAGCCGCAGCCCGCCGGCGAGCCGCAGCAGCCGGCGCGCCGCCCGGGGGTCGGACTGCGGCACCGCCGCCCGGCTCTCGCGCAGCACGCGTACGGCCGCCCCGGTGAACGGCCGCCCGTCCGCGGCGCGCGCCCGCTCCAGGAGTACGTCGCCCCACTCGGGCAGCAGCTCCCCGAAGGCTTCCCCGTCCCGGGGGATGAGCCGCCGGGCCCGGCCGTACGCCTCGGCCGCGTCCTCCAGAGCCCCCGGGTCGCCGTCACGTGCGTGCCGCGCCCGGTGCACGCGCGCCAGGCACACCAGGGCGGCCACCCGCAGCTCCGGATCCCCGACGGCCTCCTCCAGGGCCGCGGCCAGGTGGTCGGCCGCCTCCGCCAGCCGCCCGGGGAGATGACGCAGCGCGGTGGCCAGTTCCACCCTGACCCGCGCGATGCCCGCCGTCGCCCGGCGCGGGCCGGCGCCGGGGTGGCGGGCGGGGACCACCTGGTCCGCCAAGTCCCTGGGCGCGACCACGTGTCCGGAAGCGGGGTCGGCGTCCCGCCGCGGCGGCTCGGTGTCCAGCAGCGCGGCGAGCACCGATTCCAGGCGGGCCGCGGCCTCTTCGGCGAGATCGGTGCGCTCCGCCGGATCCTCGGTGTGGGGCAGGAGGGCCAGCAGCACCCGGCCCAGGGCGAGTTGCAGCTCCGGATACGGCTCGGCCGCGCGGGGGCCGGTGGCGGGGCCCGTCGTCGGCACGGGCGCGCGGCCGGCCAGGGGCTCCAGCGCGGCCCGCGCCTCCCGCAGCACACCGGGGTCGCTCCGCAGCTCCCCCAGCCGGATCAGGGTCTCGGCCCGCCGCACCGCGCAGTCCCGCCGCAGCCGCGCCTCCCGGACGGGGTCCGCCGCGGCCGCCGCCGCCGCGAACTCCCGTTCCGCGGCAGCCAGCAGCTCCGCGTCGCTCCCCGCCACGAGCGCCCGCTCGGACAGCACCCGGCCCAGCACCGCCCGGGCCCCCGCCGTACGGAGCCCGGTGAGGGCCCGCTCCGCCTCGGCGAGCAGTTCCCGGTCGCGCTGCGCCGACCACAGCCGCAGCAGCGCCCCCGCGAGCACGGTCTCCGCTTCCTCCGGCGGATCGGCGGGCCCCGCCGGGGCCGCCACGGCGCGCCGCAGCACCGCCACGGCCTCGTACAGGGCGCGGGCGTCACCGTCCTCGTCGCCGTGCGGGTCCTGCTCCGCGAGCCGCTCCCGCGCCGTGCGCACGGCCCAGGCCCTGCCCCGCCCTCCGTCCGGGAGCGCCCGGCGCGCCGGGGCGGGCGCCGGTGCCGGGCCGGGCAGCGCCGCGCCCGCGCCCTCTTCCGGCAGCCCCGGCAGGTAGCGCCGTACGACCTTGGCCGAAACCTGGGCGAAGGCCTGCGGGAGCCGCTCGGCGGGCACCCGCTCGGTGTCGTCGGCGAGTGGGCCGGCGAGGGGCGCCCCGGTCAGCTGTGAGACGGCGAGCGCGGGGAAGTTGCGTACGCCCCGCCCGAAGTGCGCCAGGACGTACTCCGAGCAGTGCTTCAGCACGAGCGCCGCCTCGTCCCGCCCCAGTGGCCCCAGCAGCACGTCCTGCACCCCGGGTACGAACTCGTACCACTGCCCCGGCGCCGGTCCACTGCGCCGCAGCAGCCCGCTCAGCAGCACTTCCGCCAAGTCCGAAGGTTCCGAATCGGGCAGCATGGTGCGCTGCACCAGCCGCATCACGGGCAGCGTCAGCGGGGCCGCCGACAGGTACACGGCGAGCTGTACGGCCCGGGGCGCGGCCGAGGACCTGAAGCGCTGCACCAGTTCGCGCGGCGGCCGCACGGCTCGCGGCAGCGGCACGGAGGCGGCGGGGTGGCGGGGCAGGACCCGGCCCACCTCGGCGGGCACCGGTCCGGTGCCGAGCCCGGCGACCAGGCGGGCCCACGCCCCGAGGGCGGTCGCGCCCGGCGGCAGCACGGGTACGGTCAGCCCACCGGTGGGCCGCCCGGCCGGCGGCGGCCGGTCCGGCCTGAACCGCAGTTTGCCGCCGCCGCCCTCGACCCGGGACAGGGTGCCCCGCTCGGTCGGCAGCCAGCTGCGCCCCCACAACCGCTGCGGCAGCGGCTGGACGACGACGCACGGCGTGCACTCGGCCCACCGGTGCAGCAGCCGCTGCGCCTCGCCCTCCCGCCACAGCGGCCCGGTGCAGTCGGACACCACCATGGTCAGCGCCCGCCCGGTCGGGTCGCGCAGCTGGTCCGCGGAGCGCAGTCCGGCGCCGGGTACGGGGCCGCGCCCGAGGGCGGCCGTACCGTCCGCGAGCCGGTGCAGGTGGTGCACCTGGACGTCCCGGAAGGCTCCCAACCGCTCGCACACGGAGCGCAGTTCCTCGAACATGTCCTGCCACACCGCCATCGAGGGCGACGCGTCCATGACCAGGCGTACGGTCGCCTCGCGCCGGCTCTCCGGCCGGAGCACCGGGATGACCAGCCCCAGGGCCCGCGCGCTGGCCTCGGCGGTGGCGGGTTCGTCGAGCACCATGCGGGTGGGCGGCACGGGCGGCCGGTGCCGCTGGAGGGCGCGCAGGGCCCGCTGGATGTCGAGGATGCGCGGCAGCGCGGCGGCCCCGGGCACCCGTACGGGCACCCCGGACGGGGCCGGCACCTCCACTTCCGGGTCGGCGCTGCGGCGCGCACCGGGGGCGTAGAGCCTGACCGGATCCTCGATCTCCACCTCCACCCGTACGGGCTGCGCGGGCGGTCCGGCCGGCTCGTCGGGCTCGGGTTCGCGGGCCGGCGCCTGCCCGCCCGGGCCGGTGCGGCCGGGCTCGCTGATCTGCCCGGCCAGCCACAGGGCGTCGGCGAGTTCCTCGGCGGTGGGGTCGAGCCCGGCGGCCCGCAGCAGCGCGGCCAGTTCACGGATGGGACCGGAGGGTGGCACGGCCGGTCACCTCGGGCGGTCGAGGCGCTGGATGAGCAGGTCGGCGAGGTCCTCCCGGCTGGGCGGGGCGGCGTAGTGGGTCAGGTAGACGGCGTTCAGGAGCTGGTCGGCGGCGACCAGCTCGGACTGGGAGCGGCTGAGGAACTCCCGGATCAGGTCGGCGCCGAGCTGGGCGGCCTCCTCGCCGAGGTGGGCGCGGACCATGGTGGCGAGCCGCTTCTCGCCGGGCTGGCCGAGCTTCAGCTGGATGCAGCGGCGCAGCAGGGCGGCCGGGAAGTCCCGCTCCCCGTTGCTGGTCAGGATGATGAAGGGGAAGGCGCGGCAGCGGATCCGGCCGCCGCGGACGGTGACCTTGGTGCCGTCGTCGGTGAGCACCTGCACCTCGGGCTCGCTGTCGGCGACCCGTTCCAGCTCGGGCAGCGCGAACTCCCCTTCCTCCAGCACGTTCAGCAGGTCGTTGGGGAGGTCTATGTCGCTCTTGTCGAGTTCGTCGATGAGCAGTACGCGGGGGCGGGCGGTGGGCAGCAGCGCGGTGCCCAACGGCCCGAGCCGGATGTACTTCCCGATGCCGGGTGCCGCCGCGGCACCGGTGCCGCGACCCGTACCGGCCCGGCGCGCCGTACCGGTGCCCGCCGCGCCGCCGCTCGCCGCGATCTGGACGTCCTGGAGCCGGGCGATGGCGTCGTACCGGTACAGCCCGTCCTGGAGCACCGTCCGCGAGACCACGGGCCAGCGCAGCACCCGGCCCAGCTTCAACTCGTGGGCGACGGCATGCGCGAGGGTGGACTTGCCCGTGCCGGGAAAGCCGGTCACCAGCAGTGGCCGCCGCAGGTACAGGGCGGCGTTGATGGCCTCCAGCTCCTCGGGCTCGGGCCGGTGCAGTTCGGCGGCCTGCCGGTGGGCGCCCAGCCGCCGGGCCACGTTCCCGTCGGGCAGCGCGGCCGGGCCGGCGGCGTCCCCCACGGGCCCTCCGTCGAAATCCCGCCACGGCGGCGGATCGGGCAGCGCGTCGATCCCGTCATGGGGCTCACCGACACCGCGGTATATGAGCCATTCCTCATTCATGGACGCCCCTCCCCTTCATGGACGTTGCCGGCCTTCCCTGCCTTCGTGGGACGTCGCTGACCTTCATGGACGCCGCTCCCCCTCATGGGACGCCGCTGACCTTCATGGACGCCGCTCCCTCGCTCGAATCCGTCCACGGAGGCCGTTGATGAGTCCGCGGACCGTGCCCCCGCCGTCACAGGTCCCCCTGCAACGGCTCCTCCTCCGGCAGCGGCCGCCCCGGGTCCTCCCACACCAGCCCCGCCCCGGCCGCCCAGTACGCGTCCGGGTCCGCCCCGTACGCCCGCGCCCGCAGCGCCTGCATCCGCAGCGGCAGCACGTCCGCCCGGCCGGCCTCGGCCAGTTCCTCCCGCAGCCCGCGGTGGAACGGCGCGCAGGTCGCCCCGGGGGCCGCCGGGGGCCGCCGGTACACCACCACCCCGTACCCCGCTTGCCGTACCGCGTGCAGCGAGCCGAGCGTGGGTTCCAGCGCGGGCGGCCGGCAGTGCACCGGGACGGTGTTGTCCGCCAGCCCCGCCAGCCAGTCCGGGGAGGGGCTGCGCGGGCGGCCCCGCGCGCAGTCGGCCCGCTCGTCCAGCAGGGGCCCCGCCTGCACCCGCGCCCAGCGGCCGGCGGCCGTCTCCCTGCCGCTCCCGTCCACGGTCACGCTCCCGGCCACCGGATGGCGGAACACGACCGGGCGCTGCACCCCGACGGGTGCCCCGCCGACCAGCGTCCATTCGTCCACCGCCAGCCCGAACAGCTCCGGCGCGACCGCGACTTCGAGCAGGGCCGCCCGCTCGTGCGTGTCGCACCGCCGGAAGGCCTCCGCGAGCGGGGCCCGTAACGCCTCGGGCAGACCCGCCAGGGTCGCCCGTACGCCCGAGTCCACCGGCGTCACCCGCCCCGGATGCGCCGGGCCCGCCAGCACCGAGACCCGCCAGTCGTACACGTCCTCCCAGCCGTGCGCCCACGCCTCCAGCAGCACCGAAGCCCCCGGCGGGAGCCCGCCGGCGGCCCGCGCGGGCCCGTACACCACCCGCCCGGCCGTGGCCCGGCGCCGCTGTTCGCGTTCGGCCAGGCCGCGCTCCCGGCGGTCGGCGAGCTCCCTTCGCAGCGGCCGCCACAGCCGCTCGGCCGTGGCCCGTACCCAGTCCCACAGCTCCTCGTCCGCGCCCGGGGCCGGCGGCTCGCGGTGGTCGGCCACGCTCACGTCCGTCGCGTACCGGAGCATCGCCGCCGCCTCGCCCGCCCCTCCCGGCGGGTCGTGCAGCAGCCCCAGCCCGTCGCGCCAGCTCAGCGGGGCCGGCGGATGCGGATCCGGCTCCTCCCCGCGCGCCGCCTCGACCAGTTCCCGTACGACCTCCGAGGAGCCGGGCGCGGGCAGTTCGGCGAGCAGCCCGCACAGGGTGGTGCGCTCGCCGGGGGTGAGCCGGCCGCGGCCGCCGTACGGGTCGCCGTCCCGCGCGGTCAGCTCGTCGTGCACGTCCGTCCAGGTCGGGCGGGTGTTCAGATCGCTGAGGTGTTCGTCGTAGTGGTGCAGGTCGTGCGCCTGCATGATCCGCCGGTACAGCCCGATCCGGCCGCGCGGGGCCATGGGCAGCGTGCGCAGCTGGACGACCGACACGGCGAGCCCGCCGCCGCCCGACTGGCGGCGCGCCTTGACGACGCCGACGACCTCCCCGCGGACCAGGTCCACGACGGGCCCGCCCGACATGCCCGGCTCGATCTCGTCGTCGTCGCCGAGCCGGATGGCCGCGCCGTTCCCGGCGGTGCCGCGCAGGCGGGTGGTGCGGCCGGTGATCTCCGGTGTGCCGAGGTCCTCGGTGCAGCCGAAGTACGCCACCTCGTCGAAGCGGGGCCGGGAGCGGTCGGTCAGCCAGACGCAGGCGTGCGAGACGGGTGCGAGGACCCGGACCAGCGCGAGGTCGGGCAGGTCCCACAGGGCCCGCCGCCCGGGGCGCCGCTCCTCCAGCCGCTCGGGCAGTACGCATTCCACGCGCCCGGCGACGCTCCCCGTGGCGCCGTCGCCTCCGGAGGAGAAGGTGATCCCGACCTCGCGCCCCGTCAAACGCACCGCAGCACCCCCCTCGCCCACCACGTGCGCACACGTCAGGACCCAGCCGGGGGCGATGAAGAACCCGCTCCCCCAGGTGGGACCGGTCCCAGGGGTTCCATACCCGTCCGGCGGCGCGTGGACGCGTACGGTCGCGGCCTGGACGAGGGGCTCCAGAAGCTCAAGGGCGCGCGCCGAGCTGCCCGTGCGCCCTTCCGTCATCCGCGCCCCCCGCTGGTCGGACATCCAGGCTAGCGGCGGGGGCGGTACGGCGGGAGGCTCGCGCGCCCCGGCGGATTATCCTGGCGGGAAACACTCCCTGGGCCCGGAAGAGGAAGCCCAGGACACCCGATCACGGCACGGAGCCCGACTTGTACTTCACCGATCGCGGCATCGAGGAGCTGGAGAAGCGGCGCGGCGAGGAGGAGGTCACCTTCGAGTGGCTCGCCGAGCAGCTGCGCACCTTCGTCGACCTCAACCCGGACTTCGAGGTCCCGGTGGAACGCCTGGCCACGTGGCTGGCCCGGCTGGACGACGAGGACGACACCGAGGACTGACCCCGCCTCCCGCAAGCACGCGAACGGCCCGGCCGCCTGAAGCGGTCGGGCCGTTCGCGTCCCGGCACGCCCGCTCGCCGTACCGGCGGGGTGGACGCGGAGCGTCGGGCAGCCGGCGCAGGCCGAAGGGCCCGGTGCGAGCGGGGCTCTGGCCGGAGGCGGCGCGGGCGGCCGGACTCCTAGGTCGTGGGCATCTGGTCCGAGGGATGAAGGCAGGGTGCGGTCATGGCGGTGGCGTTGGTGACGGGGGCTTCACGGGGACTTGGCCGGGCACTGGCCGGGGGGCTGGCGGCGCACGGCTGGGATCTGGTGGTGAGCGCCCGGGGCTCGGAGCCCCTGGCGAGGACGACGCCGAGCTGGCGGCGGCGGGATCGCGGGTCACGGCGGTGGCCGGGGACGTGTCCTCGGCGGAGCACCGGGCGGAGCTCGTGGCGGCGGCGCGGCGGCTGGGCGGACTGGATCTGCTGGCGAAGGCCGCCGGGGACCTGATGTCGGCCGTCCTGGCGGTGGAGGAGCCGGCGCTGCGGGTGTGGTGGGTGGACCCGGGCTCGATGGGGACGCGCATGGTGGCGGCGGCGGGGCCGGCCGGGGACCTGGCGGGGCTGCCGACGCCGCAGGAGGTGGCTCCGCTGCTGCTGCGGCTGGTGACCGAGGCGCTGCCGAGCGGGCGCTACACGGCGCGGGGGCTGTCCGTACCGGACGTCGCGTGAGCCAGAACGGCCCGGCCGCACGAGGCGGTCGGGCCGTTCTGGTGTGCACTCTGAGCGCAGTGCGGGAAGGTGCCGAGGGGCCCGGAGGTCAGGCGGCCTTGGTCTCCCAGAAGATGCGGTCGATCTCGGCGATGAGGTCGAGCGCCTTCTGGCCGGTCGCCGGGTCGTTCGACGCCTTGGCGGCCGAGAGGGCCTTCAGGGTGTCGTTGACCAGGGTGTGCAGCTGCGGGTACTTCTCGAAGTGCGGCGGCTTGAAGTAGTCGCTCCACAGCACCGAGACGTGGTGCTTGGCCAGCTCGGCGCGCTGCTCCTTGATGGTGATGGCGCGCGCGCGGAAGTCGGCGTCGTCGTTGGCCTGGTACTTCTCCTGGACGGCCTTGACGGACTCGGCCTCGATGCGGGCCTGGGCAGGGTCGTACACGCCACACGGCAGATCGCAGTGGGCGGAGACCTTCGCCTTGGGGGCGAAGAGGCGGGAAAGCATGGAGTTTGTCCTCCTCGTGATCGTCTTCTCAAGGGCGAGATTACTCGCAGCCGAACCGGATTTCGCGGCCGCCCCCATGGGCTTGGGACAAAAGTCCAGAGCCGCGGCGGGACCGGTGAGCGAATGTACGGAAGGGATACGGCAGCATGCGGGAGTGACGAGGAGGTCGCGCATGGTGGAGGACAGGCGCAGGAGGACGCCGTTCGAGGTGGTGGAGGTGGCGGGGCCGTCCATGGTTCCGACGCTGCTCCACGGGGACCGGCTGGTGGTCCGGTACGGGGCCCCGGTGCGCCCGGGCGACGTGGTGGTGCTGCGGCACCCCTTCCAGCAGGACCTGCTGGTGGTCAAGCGGGCGGCGGAGCGGCGGCCGGGCGGCTGGTGGGTGCTCGGCGACAACCCGTACAACGAGACCGGCGACAGCACCGTCTACGGGCCGGTGCCCGACGAGCTGGTGCTGGCGACGGCGGTGCTGCGCTTCCGGCCGCGTGCGGCGGATCAGCGTTCGCTGAGGGCCCGGCTGTCCTGGGCGGCCTCGGCGCTGCGCCCGCTGCGGGCCGACGCCTCGGCCTCCAGCCGCTTGCGGGCGCGGTAGGCGGCGACGTTGGCGCGGGTGGCGCAGCGGTCGGAGCAGTAGCGCCGGGAGCGGTTGGTGGAGGTGTCGAGGTAGGCGTTGCGGCAGGGCGGCGCCTGGCACAGGCCGAGGCGGTCGGGTCCGTGCTCGGTGAGGTGGAAGGCCAGGCCCATGGAGGCGATGGCGGCGTAGCCGGCCGAGGCGTTCGAGGGGTGGTCGGCCAGGTGGAGGTGCCAGTGAGGGCCGCCGGTCTCGCCGATGGTCTCGTGGCCGGAGACCTGGGGGCTGACGGGGAACTCCATGAGCAGCGAGTTCAGCAGGTCGACGGCGAGGACGTGGTCGCCGCCGTCGGCGGCCTCGAAGACGGCGCGCAGCCGGCCGCGGACGTTGCGGAAGCGGGTGACGTCCGTGTCGGTGACCCGGCGGGCCATCTGCACGCTGGGGCCGAACAGGGCGCGGACCGCGTCCACCGAGGTGAGCAAGTCCTTGTTGCGGGCCGGCTCCTCGGTGTTGACCAGGCGCACGGCATAGTCCGAGTAATGGGCCAGTTCCACTTGTAGTCCTTACGGCTGCGGGTTAACGTCACCAGTAACGGCTGAGACACGTTCGAGGGTATTACGAATGGAGGGGTTCGTGATGGCGGATTCGAGGACGGAAGCGAAGACCGGTGCGGCGGCGGCTTCGAGGCCGGCCGCCGGGACCGGGACCGACTGGCAGGCCTGGCAGGACAGCTGGGACCGGCAGCAGGAGTGGTACATGCCCGACCGCGAGGAGCGGTTCCGGGTGATGCTGGACATGGTCGAGGCGCTCGTCGGTCCCACCCCCCGGGTACTGGATCTCGCCTGCGGTACGGGAAGTATCACGGACCGCCTCCTCAAACGGTTCCCGGGAGCCACCAGCACCGGGCTCGATCTCGACCCCGCCCTCCTGACCATCGCCCGGGGCCACTTCGCGGGCGACGAGCGCGTCACCTTCGTCACCGCGGACCTCAAGGATCCCGACTGGCCGGCCGCGCTGCCCCACGGCTCCTACGACGCGATCCTGACGGCCACGGCGCTGCACTGGCTGCCCAGCGCGGACCTCACCGTGCTCTACGGGCAGCTCGCACCCCTGGTCCGGCCCGGCGGCGTGTTCATGAACGCCGACCACATGCCCGACCCGGCCACCCCGCGGATCAACGCCGCCGAGCACGCCCACCGCCACACCGGCATGGAACGGGCCCGGGCGGCCGGCGTACCCGATTGGCGCGACTGGTGGGCCCTGGCTGCCGCCGACCCGGTACTGGCCGAGCCGACGAGGCAGCGCTTCGAGATCTACGGGGAGCACGCCGATGGGGACACCCCCTCCGAGGCCTGGCACGCCCGCACCCTGCTCGAAGCGGGCTTCGCGGAGGCGCGTACGGTCTGGCGCTCCCCCTCGGACGGACTGGTGCTGGCCCTGAAGTAGCACGCCGGGCACGCGGGAGGGGCGGCACGGAGATGGCGGTTTCTAGCGGTCGTCGCAACACGTGGTTGGTTTGATCAAGCTGCGAGTAGTTTATGCAGGCGCTCGGCTGGGGTTTCCCAGCCGAGCGTT